>SKPT01000249.1 GCA_007119405.1 Phycisphaeraceae bacterium | reverse complement strand
TGCGAGTGTAGCAGATCGGCGGGCGGCTACTCCACGACGTCGAAGTCGTGGATCTCCTTGCCCGCCTCGCGTGAGAGGATGTCCAGCGCCGCGGCGGCGCCGTCGCCGGCGGAGATCACGGCCTGGATCTTGTCGGGGCGGGTCGACCAGCCGACGGCGTAGACGTTTTCCACGGCGGTGCGGCCGTCGCGGTCGGCGGGGATCATCTTGCGATCGTCGAGCTTCAGCCCGACGCCCTCGGCCAAGGCCGCGCCGTGGCCGGCGGCGAAGATGAGGTAGCGCGCGGTCACCGGCTGGCCGCCCTCGGCGGTGACGGTGAAGGCGTCGCCGTCGCGGGTGACGGCGTTGACGGCGGCGTCGCGCACCTGGCCGCCGAAGCTCTCGACCTGCTCGCGTGCGACGCGCTGGAACTCGCTGCCGGTGATGCGCTTGATGCCGGGGTAGTTCAGCAGCAGGGCCTTGTGCATGGGCGTCTGGTCCTGGCCGAAGACGACCACGTCCATTTTCTTCTTGGCCAGGTAGAGCGCGGCGGAGAGGCCGCCGGGACCGTCGCCGATGATGATCACGTCAGGCATGGTGGGCTCCCTCGTGGTTGGTGTGACCGGACAGGGATAGCCGGATGCCAGGGGACATTCAAGTCCGGTTTCCGCATGGGGGGGATCGGCGGCAGCCGAACGTGCGCCGGCGAAGCCGGGGCAGAGGCCGGGTCAAATCCCTTCTCCTGTCGGCCGCGGCGCGGTATGCTGGATGGGAGCGCTCTATTCGGATGGAGCCTCTGAGAAACCGCGAAGATGCGAAGACGGCAAAGCACGCGAAGAGGATTCCGTTGGTTTGTTTTCTCCCAGCTTCGCTACTTTGCGCCTCTTCGCGCCGTGGCGGTTTGTCGGGGGGCTCACGGAGGTTCGGGTTATTCAGAGCGCCCTGATCGCTTTATTTGGAGAAGTTTGCGATGAATCACCGTATGGCTCGCGCTGGCGTGACGCTGCTTGCCGCCCTGTTCACGGCTGCGACGGCTGCCTCGGCGGCGGCCGGGGCGCCCGACCCCGGGCGGTTCGACTTCTTCGACGACTTCACCGCCGGGCTGGACCGCTGGAACACCTGGCGCGTCGCGACCTGGTCCGAGCACAACATGCAGACCGGGCACGATCGCACGTTCGTCGAGGACGACAAGCTCAACCTCGTGTTCGTCAACGACTCGCAGCAGGGCTGGCTCGGCGCCGCCATCCAGACGCGCAAGGAGGACTTCGGCTACGGGCGCTGGGAGGCCAGCCTCAAGCCCAGCGACGTGCCCGGCGTGCTCAACTCCATGTACACGATCGACTGGGGCGACGGCTCGGCCAACCACACCCGCCAGGAGATCGACATCGAGTTCCTGACCCACACCTTCGACGACGAATACCCCGGGGAGGTGTGGATCGCCCTGCACGCCCGGGGCCGCGACTCGCTCTGGTTCTCCCAGCCGCTGGACATCAACCCCAGCGAGCAGTTCAACACCTGGGGCTGGGACATCCGGCCCACGCACATCGACTATCTGCTCAACGGCCAGGTGATCTACACCTACGTCTACGCCGAGAATGACATCACCTTCGACGCGCCGTACATGCTCAAGTTCAACGTCTGGACAAGCGAAGGCTGGTGGATCCAGGGTCCGCCGCCGCCCGACGTCGAGACGATCTACCAGATCGACTGGGTCGGCTTCACCGAGTTGGAGAACCTGGGCCCGATGCTCGGTGACATGAACGCCGACGGGGCGCGCGACACCGGCGACGTGGCCGCGTTCGTGCTGGCGCTGACCGACCCTGACGCTTTCGAGGCGCAGTACGGCTTCGACCCGGCGCTGGCGGGCGATGTCAACGGCGACGGCGTGCTGGACACGGGCGACGTCACGGCGTTCGTGGATCTGACCACGAACCACCCGGTGCCGGGGCCCGCGTCCGGCAGCGTGCCCGAGCCGGGCACGTTGACGCTGATGGGCGTTGCGGCGCTGCTGCTGATGCGACGGCGGCGGTGATGAGGTCGCGGCGGCGGGCATGGCCACCCGACGCCGCCGACGCGCCTATCATCGCCGGGCTGCCGAGCGAAGCGGAAGCATCGTCATGACGTTCTCCCTCGTGGCCCGGTGCGAGCGCAGCGGGCAGGTCGGCGTGGGGGCGACGACGGCCATGCTGGGCGTGGGCAAGCTCGTGTCGCACGCCTTCGCCGGCGTCGGGGCGGCCGCCAGTCAGGCCTGGCTGAACCCCTACCTGGCGATCGACGGCCTGCGCCTGATGGCCGACGGCATGGCCGCCGACGACGCCCTCAACAACCTCATCGAGAAGGACCCGGGCAAACAGGGCCGGCAGGTCGGGTTCGTCGACATCCACGGCCGCAGCGCCGCGTTCACCGGCGAGATGCCCAAGCCCTGGGCCGGGCACCGCACCGGCGAAGGCTGGGCGTGCCAGGGCAACCGGCTCGTCGGCCCGCAGGTGCTCGACGAGACCATCGCCGCGTTCCTCGACCACCCCAGGCTCGAGCTGGTCAACCGCCTGCTGCTGGCGCTCAAGGCCGGCGAAGCCGTCGGCGGCGACTGGAAGGGGCATCACTCGGCCACGATCTTCATCCTCGACACCGAGGAGTACCCGCTCTGGGACCTGCGCATCGACGAGAGCGACGACCCGATGAAGGCGCTCGAGGCGCTGTACGAGGCGTTCCGCGACAAGCTCATCCCGCAGCTCAAGCGCCTGCCGACGCGTGAGAACCCGACGGGCAACTACGACTTT
>SKPT01000283.1 GCA_007119405.1 Phycisphaeraceae bacterium | reverse complement strand
TTGGAACTCGCCGTCGAAGTCGCTGAAACGCGCTACGAAGAAGCGCTGGAGGAAGCCCGCCACCGGATGGCCCTGCTTCAGGAGCGGGAAACCCAGGTGGAAATCGCTCGCCAGCGGCGGAGCGACACGATCATCCGTGCGCCGTTCACCGGCGCCGTCGAGCAGCGCATCGCGGGCCTCGGCGAATACCTGCACGCAGGCGACCCGGTCGTTCGGCTGGTCCGCATCGATCGGCTGAGGCTGCGCGTGGAAGTGCCCGAGCGCCGCGCGGCCCTGGTCCAGAAGGGCCAACCGCTGCGTTTTACCGTGGAAAACGACACCCGGGAACACGAAGCAACGGTCACGCGCCTGAGCCCGCTGATCGACGAGGGACGCCGTGTGCTTCAGGTCGAGGCGGATGTCGACAACCCCGGCACCCTTCGACCCGGCGCATTCGCTCGCGGGCGCATCGTGATCGAAGACGATGATCCCGCCATCACCGTACCTCCCGACGCGATTGCAAGCTTCGCCGGCGTGGACCGCGTGTTCGTCGTCGCAGACGGTGAAGCCGTGGCCCGGACGGTGACCATCGGCCGACGATCCGATGAATGGATGGAGATTACCGAAGGCCTTGAATCCGACGATCAAGTCATCCGCCAGCCCGGCGCCATCCAGTCCGGCGACCCGGTACGCGTTGTGGCTGCCGCCAACTGAACCGCCACGCCCTTACCGCTGTTCTCATCGAGTCGACCATGTACAATCTCGCCGAAACCTGCGTCCGCCGTCCGGTGTTCGCGACGATGATGATCCTCGCCCTCCTCGTGGCCGGGGCAGCGGCATATTTCCAGTTGGGAGTCGATCGCTTCCCTGACATGGAAATGCCGCGCGTCGTTGTGTCCACCGACCTGCCCGGCGCCTCGGCCGTCGAAGTCGAGACGCAGATCACCGAACGCATTGAGGAGGCGGTCAACACCATCGGCGGCATCGACGAGTTGACCTCCATCTCCGCCCCGGGCCGATCCGTCGTCCGCGTGAAACTAAACCTCGGCGAGGATATCGACGTCGCCGCCCAGGACGTGCGTGATCGTGTCGCGGCGATCATGGGCGACCTGCCACGCGAAATCGATCCGCCCATCGTCAGCAAGGTCGACAGCCAGGACTCGCCCGTCCTCGAGATCGCGCTCTACGGCGATCGCTCGATGCGCGAGCTGACGGAGCTGGCCGATCGGACGGTCAAGCGACGGATCGAGCGGGCTGCCGGCGTGGGCGAGGTCCGCGTCGTCGGCGGCCTCGAACGGGCGATCAACCTCTGGATCGACCCCGGTCGGCTGGCGGCCTACAACCTGCCGATCACCACGGTGCGCGACGCGGTGCTCGCACAGAACGTGGACATCCCCGGCGGTCACGTCACCGCGGGCCAGCGCGAGCAGACGCTGCGCACGATGGGCCGCCTCCTTGATCCGCGCCTCTTTGACGACTTGGTCGTCGAGACACGCAACGGCGTGCCGATCCGCCTCTCGGACATCGGCCGGGCCGAGGACGGCACCAAGGAGCAGCGCTCCATCGCGCGCCTCAATGGCGAGCCGGCGGTTACGCTGGAGGTGCTGCGGCAGACCGGCGAGAACACCGTGGCCGTGATCGAGGCGGTCAAGGCCGAACTTGATATCGTCGCCGATCAACTGCCCGGCGACGTGCGGATGGAGATCGTCCGCGACCAGTCGCTCTACATCCACGCCGCCCTGCGTGAGATCAACATGCACCTGGTGGCCGGCAGCATCCTCGCCTGCCTGGTGATCCTGCTGTTCATGCGGAGCTGGCGATCGATGGTGATCGCTGGCGTGGCGATTCCCGTCTCGCTGATTTCCGTCTTCGCGATGATGTGGGTGATGGGCTTCACGCTCAACAGCGTGACGATGCTCGCGCTGGTGCTGATGGTGGGCGTGGTGATCGACAACGCGCTGGTCGTGCTGGAGAACATCTTCCGCTTCGTGGAAGAGAAGGGAATGACGGCGTTCGAAGCGGCTCGCGAGGCGACCGGCGAGATCGGCGGGGCCGTCACCGCCACCACGCTCTGCCTGGTCGCGATCTTCGTGCCCGTTTCGTTCATGTCCAGCGTGTCGGGGTTGTTCCTGTTCCAGTTCGGCCTGACCGCGGCGGTGGCCGTGCTGGTAAGCCTGGTGGTTTCCTTCGTGCTCACGCCGATGATGAGCGCACGCATGCTCCGCGGCGAGCAGGCGAAGGCCTCGAACGAAAAGGCGGCCTCACGCGGCGGGTTTTACGCCCCGATCGACCGCGGCTACACGGCGGCGCTCAACTGGGCCGTCCATCATCGCCTCCCCGTGGTGATTCTCGCGTTGGCCGTCATGGCCTCCGCCGTGCCCATCTACGGCTGGGTGCAGCAGGAGTGGACGCCGGGCGAGCTTGACGAAAGCGAGTTCGAACTGGTCGTCCGCACGCCGGAAGGCGTCAGCATCGAGGCGATGGATCAGGTGATGGCCACGATGGAACGCGAACTGATGGCGATCGACGGCGTCAAGACCGTCCTCGCCTCCGTCGGCTCGCACCTTTCTTCCAGCGGCAGCCTGAACCAGACGCGCGCCTTCGTTCGGATCGCGGACCATCGCGAACGCCGTCTCTCTCTCACACGTTTCCTCGGCAGCCTGTTCCGTGGCGATCCAGCCGCCGCCTTCCGTGGCAACTACACGCAGCGCGACGTGATGAACGAGGTGCGCGAACGCCTCAGCAGGTACGACAACCTGCGCATCTCCGTCCGCAACGTCCGCTGGTTCC
>SKPT01000592.1 GCA_007119405.1 Phycisphaeraceae bacterium | reverse complement strand
TACGCCCACCACGGCAAGGGATGGCTGGGGTGGTGGACGCAGAACACCTTCGCCGCCTTCACCGACGCCGCCTCGTGCCTGGCCGAGCACCGCAACGACGCGCATGTCCGCATCATGCCGATCGACTACGACCGCAGCCCGGTCGCGGACTGCGGGTACACCGGCTGGGTGCAGTTCGACGACGGGGAGATCTACGTGGTCAACTACGTCGTGGACGACGCCCCGAAGGGTCAGATCCGTGGCTACAGCTTCCGCGAGGAGGACGTCGTGTTGCCCGGCGAAAGCCCCTGGGCGAAGGCCCCCGATTAGCCCGGAGGATTCACCACAGAGGCACAGAGTGATCGTTTCACGTCCCGCGGCGCCAGGTTTGCGGACGACGCCCGCGAGCGGTATGACATACAGGGTCGAAATCGTGGCTTCGAGTCGGGGCGAAAGGCTTGCGGATGCTCAACTTTGCGTTCATGACGTTCTCCACACCCACGCAGACGCTCGATGAGGTGCTGACCACCGCCAATCGCTATGGCTATGCGGGCGTCGAGCCGCGCGTCAGTGAGGATCAGGCCCACGGCATCGGCCCCGCGCTGGGGCCCGACGAGCGGCGGGCGGTGCGACAACGCTTCGACGCCAGCGGGGTGGCGATGTGCTGCCTGGCGGTCTCCAGCCGGTTCGCCGACCCGGCCACGGCCGAGCAGCAGGTGGGCGAGGCGCAGCGTTATATCGACCTGGCGGGCGACCTGGGCTGCCCGCGCTTGCGGGTGTTCGGCGGCGCGGTGCCGCAGGACGTCAGCCGCGAGCACGCCGTCGCGCAGGTCGCCGCCGCGCTCAGTGCGCTGACGCCCCGCGCGGCGGCGCGCAACGTGACGCTGTGCCTGGAGACGCACGACGACTGGACCGACCCGACGCACGTGGCGGCGGTGATGGAGAAGGTGGCCCACCCGCACGTGGCGGTGAACTGGGACGTGATGCACCCGGTGCGACACTCCGGCTGCACGATGGACGACGCGTACCACATGCTCAAGCCGTGGATCCGTCACGTCCACGTGCACGACGGCGTGAATGATCGCGAGCGGTTGCGGTTTCTGCCGATTGGTGAGGGGGACTTCGACCATCGGCGGGTCGTCGAGCTGCTGGTGGGCGACGGCTACGACGGCTACGTGTGCGGCGAATGGATCAGCTGGGAACCGGCCGAGACGCACCTGCCGCGCGAGATCGCGACGCTCAAGGCCTACGCGCAGGCGGTAACGTGAGCATCCACGCCCACGAGACGAGCATGACGGTCGTGAACATGCGCACGCGCATGCCGTTTCGCTACGGCATCGCGACGCTGACGGCCCTGCCGCACCTGCTGGTGCGCTGCCGTTTCACGATCCAGGGCCGGCTGGTCGAGGGCGTCGCGGCGGAAGGCCTGCCGCCCAAGTGGTTCACGAAGGATCCCGCCACGAGTTACGAGCAGGACCTGGCGGACATGCTGGCGGTGATCCGCGCCGCGTGCGGCTTCGCCGAGCAGGCGGGGCCGTGCGGAACCGTGTTTGAACTCTGGCGGGACGTGTACGCGGCGCAGGCGGCGTGGGCGCGGGCGCAGGCCTACCCGCCGCTGCTGTGGTCGTTTGGCGTGTCGGTGGTGGAGCGGGCGGCGATCGATGCCTGGTGCAAGGCCAGCGGTGCAACCTTCGCCGACGCGGTGCGGACTGAAGCGCTGGGGATGGAACTGGCGGCGGTGCATCCGGAACTGGCTGGTTGCAACGCGGCCCAGTTGCTGCCCGCCCGGCCGAGCGAGCGCATCGCGATCCGCCACACGGTGGGCCTGGCGGATCCGCTGACCGACGCGGAGATCGGCGAAGCGGACCGCGTCGACGACGGCCTGCCGCAGTCGCTCGAGGCGTGCCTGCGCGAGCATGCGCTGCGCTATCTGAAGATCAAGCTCGCGGGCGACGCCGCCGCCGACCGCCAGCGCCTGGCCGCGATCGCCCAGGTGCTCGATCGGCATCAGGCGAGCATTGCATTCACGCTCGACGGCAACGAGCAGTACCACAGCGTCGAGGCGTTCGCGGAGTTGTGGCGCTCGCTGACAGGTGACCCGGCCCTGGCGGGATTTCTCGCGCGGCTGATCGTGGTCGAGCAGCCGCTGCACCGCGATGTAGCCTTGACGCCGGAAACCGCCCGCGCCCTGCGGGCATGGACCGATCGGCCGGCGATGATCATCGACGAGGCGGATGCCGAGCTTGCCAGCCTGCCCGCGGCGCTGGAGGCCGGCTACGCGGGCACGTCACACAAAAACTGCAAGGGCGTGTTCAAGGGGCTGGCGAGCGCGTGTCTGATCGAGCATCGCCGGCAGCGCGAGCCGGAGCGGTTGTTCGTGCTGACGGGTGAGGATCTGGCGAATGTGGGGCCGGTGGCGCTGCTCCAGGACCTGGCGGTGATGGCGACGCTGGGGCTGCGGCACGTGGAGCGCAACGGCCATCACTACTTCCACGGCCTGTCGATGTTTCCGCGCGCGTTGCAGCAGCAGGTGCTGGCGACGCACGGCGACCTCTACGAGGCGGACGCCGCTGGCACGGCCAGGCTCAGGATCGTCGACGGACACCTGGAGCTGGGCAGCGTGCTGGCGGCGCCGTTCGGATGCGCGGTGCCGGTGGATGTTGAAGCGTTCGAGCCGCTCGAGACCTGGCGCTTCGCGTCGCTCCAGGCGTAGCCCGCACCTGCTGAACGACCACCGGCCCCGCGCCGCCACCATGATGCTCCCTGGGCCAGCCGTTGTTCATGCGCCCGCCGGTT
>SKPT01000207.1 GCA_007119405.1 Phycisphaeraceae bacterium | reverse complement strand
GAGAGGTGGCGCGCGGCTGCGCGGCTGCGCGGGCGATGGTTGGCGCGGGGGGGGGGTGAGATCCCGCCCTTCGCTCGCGGACTCGCTCAGGACGGGCGTTATCGTTTGCGGATCCCCGAACCCCGATCCCCGAACCCCCGGTTCCCTGCTATCATCGCCGGCTCGACACGCACCGCTGAGAGGGTCCTGCGCCGATGAAGATTCACGAGTACCAGTCCCGCGAGCTGCTGGCGAAGTTCGGCATCGAGGTGCCCGAGGCGATCGTCGCCGACTCGGCCGAGGCCGCGGGCAAGGCATACGACGAGCTGGCCAAGGCGGGGACGAAGCTGGCGGTGGTCAAGGCCCAGGTGCACGCCGGGGGCCGGGGCAAGGGCGGGGGGGTGAAGCTGGTCAAGGGCGCGGCCGAGGCCCGCGATGCGGCGCAGGCGATGCTGTCGGCGCCGCTGGTGACGCCGCAGACCGGCCCGGCGGGGGTGTCGGTGGAGCGGGTGATGGTGGCTGCGGGGGT
Organism: Phycisphaeraceae bacterium; assembly: GCA_007119405.1. Next base: position 2,276 of record SKPT01000207.1, on the reverse strand, counting down.
GGACATTGCCAAGGAGTATTACCTGGCGATCGTGGTGGACCGGGCCCGGGCCCTGCCGGTGATGATCGCGTCGGCGGAGGGGGGCATGGACATCGAGGAGGTGGCGGCGACCAAGCCGGAGGCGATCCTGCGCGAGCCGATCGACCCGGCCCGGGGGCTGCAGCCGTATCAGCAGCGCAAGCTCTGCTATGGCCTGGGCTTGACGGGTCAGCAGATCCGCCAGGCCGGGCGGGTGATGCAGGCCCTGGCCCGGCTGTTCCTGGAGACCGATGCCTCGCTCGCCGAGATCAACCCCCTGGTCGTCACGGCCGCGAGCGACGAGCACCCCGACGGGCAGGTGGTGGCCATCGACGCCAAGATCAACTTCGACGACAACGCCCTGTTCCGTCAGGCGGATATCGAGGCCCTGCACGACCCGGCCGAGGAGGAGCCGACCGAGATCCAGGCCCGCGAGCATGGCCTGAGCTACATCAAGCTCGACGGCAACATCGGCTGCCTGGTCAACGGAGCGGGCCTGGCGATGGCGACGATGGACATCGTCAAGCTCCATGGCGGCGAGCCGGCCAACTTCCTGGACGTCGGCGGCGGGGCGAGCGAGGAGGCGGTGACCGAGGCCTTTCGCATCATCCTCGCCGACGACAAGGTCCAGGGCGTGCTGGTGAACATCTTCGGCGGGATCATGCGCTGCGACGTCATCGCCCAGGCGATCGTCAACGCGGCGAAGCAGGTGGGCTTCAACGTGCCGCTGGTGGTGCGCCTCGAGGGCACGAACGTCGAGCCGGCCCGCGAGATCCTCGACGCCGCCAAGGGCGAGATCCCCACGATGCAGGTGGGGACGGACCTGACCGATGCGGCGAAGAAGATCACGGCCGCGATCGGCGCGACGGCGCCGGCGTGAGGGGGGAAGGGGGTTCGGGGATCGAGGTTCCGCAGAACGCGGTGTGAGCCATCGCCTTCAGGCGATGCGTGGGGGGTGCGCACGTCCTGCGTCCATGTCATGACGTCGACGCAGCGCGGCCGGAGGCACCCTCTCCCACCCCCTCCCCGAGGGAGGGGGGTAGAGCGGTGGGGAAGCCGCACCCTCTGCGGATCCCCGATCCCGGAACCCCGAACCCGTCCGCGCCCTCACCCGACCGCGCGGCGGATCTCCTCGAAGTCGTACTCCAGCTCCATGCGCACCAGCGCGGCGACGAGGCGGACCATCTGCTGCGGGTCGCGGGTCAGGGCGGCGAGGCCCGGGGCGTCGGCGGGCAGGCCCAGCCAGGCGGCGCCGCGCAGGGCGAGCGGATCGGCGAACGGGTAGAGCTCGTCCCAGACGAGCTGGGCCTCGCGGCAGAAGACGTCGACGGCGGCTTTGGCGACGCCGGGCAGCTCGGTGAGCAACGTGCGGGCCTGGTCACGGTCGCCGGCCGCGGCATGGCGCAGGTGGGCGAGCTGGCCGTCGTAACGCTCGACCAGGGCCTGCGAGGCGTCGCCCAGGGCCGCGGCGACGCGCTCGTCGCAGCGGGCGCAGCCGGCGCGGTTGAGCAGCCGGACCCGGCGGTCGAAGTCGGCGGCGAGCATGGCCTGCGGCGTGACCCAGCCAGCCCTGGACAGGGCCTCGGCAGCGTCCAAAGCGATGCGGTGGTGCAGCCTCATGCCCGCGAGCATGGCGAAGCAGAGCAGGCGGTAGAGCGCGGCCGGGTCGTCCGCGGTCAGATCGATGTGCAGCTCGTCGGCGAAGGTGCGGCCGTGGCGGGCGAGCAGCGCCTCGGTCACGTCGTGGGAAGGCCGTTGGGTCAGGGCCATGGCGGTGCACTCCGTTTCGCCCGCGCCCTCGGTATCGTTGTCGCGCCGCGTCGGCGGGACCACTGGGCGGTTCAAGAAATGCCGGCCATGCCGGTGGAAAACCGCGAAGAGGCGAAGAGCGCGAAGGCAGATTCGGAGCCGGTGCCACTGGCGGCTTGTCCGCCAGTGCCCGGGCGGCCCGTAGGGCGTGGGTGGTTCGACCACGCGGGACCCACACCGGTTGCACGGTAGATGGGCTGCGGTGCGCCGGAGCACTGGCGGGCAAGCCGCCAGTGGCACGCGGCCAGGGGATGCTACCGGTGGCTGGGCCGGGCGAGGTGCTTGAGGAACCAGTCGCGGGCCAGGGCCGCGGCGTGGTCGAGGGTGCCGGGCTCCTCGAACAGGTGGGTGGCGCCGGGGACGATGGCCAGCTCGTGGGGGCAGCGCATCTCGGCGGCGGCTTCGCGGTTCAGGACGATGACGGGCTCGTCGCGGCTGCCGACGATCAG
>SKPT01000561.1 GCA_007119405.1 Phycisphaeraceae bacterium | reverse complement strand
TCTTGGTGTATTCCATCATCGCCAGGTTCACACCGACGAACGCCACCGCCAGGTACGCCAGGCCCCAGCGGTTGGGCACGTAGCGAAGCCATCGCCCCTCGCGGCGTCGCAGCCCCAGCCAACGGGTCCAGCTTCGCCCTGCCTGACTCATCGCTCACCTCGCTGTGCACTCGTCGCCGCGTCGAGGCGCAAGCCTGCCCCGCGACGGTAGCTCTTGGCATCATGACATCCCGGCGCGCACGAGCCGCCGTCCTCGTCCTGCTCGAAGCCGATGGGCATCGGCCAGTCCGAGCCCTCGAACGGCACCACCTCGGCCAGGTGCATCGGCTGCGATGAGCCGTGCGTGGCGTGGCACGCGCGGCAGGTGTGGCCTCGCTCGTCGCGCTGGACGTGCACGTAATGCAGGTTCACGTCGCCATCGCGAAACCCCGTCAGCCGATCCGTCTGCCGCACCAGCACAAGGTCCGGGCTGTGACAGCCGAAGCACAGCCCGTAGTTGTCCAGATCGAACTCGGCGTAGAAGCGGTCGGGGTAGGGATGCCTCAGCAGATGCGCGTTGGCCGTTCCATGGCTGCGATGGCACGACGAGCAGTCGCCCGCCTCGACCGGGCCGTGCAGGAACGGCTGGCTCAGCTCGCCGCGCATGTCGGCGATGACCCGGCCGTCCGGCGCAACCTTGGGCGAATCGTGACAGCTCAGGCACAGGCGATCCATCCGGTCCACCAGCAGCCGGGGCATCGGCGAGCCGTGCGGATCATGGCACTGGGCGCAGCTCTTGTCCTCGATCATCGCCCCGTGCGCGTACGATCCCAGGCGCAGTTCGTCCTCGACCTGCTGGTGGCACGACAGGCACCCCTCGCGGACCTCCTGCCGCAGCAGCCGCTCGTGCCTGCCCGCGTGCATGCTGTGGCAGGCGGTGCAGTCGTCGACCGCCGGCTGATGCGCCGTCGCGGCCGCGCCCATCCGCACCGCCACGTCCTGGTGGCAGTCGAGGCAGACGCGCGACACCTCGCCGCGGTCGGGCACCGCCTGCTCACCCAGTCCGGTGGGCACATGACATCGCACGCACTGGTCCTGCATCTCGTCTTCGTGCATGTGTCGCGTCAGCGGCAGGCCGTGCGACGTCGCCGGGCCGGTGCCGCCGAGTTCGCCGTGGCAGGTGGCGCAGTTTTCGCGCATGAAGGTGGCGTGGGGGATGGTCGGCGGGGCATCGGCGCGCGGGCGCTCGCCGCCGCCGAACGACGCCAAAGCCGCGAAGGCGGTGTCCGTGGCGGGCCCCGCCGCCGCCGCGTCAAAGCCCCGGTTGCCCGCCGGGACATGGCATTGGGTGCAGTTTTCGTACGGCGGATGGCTGACCGGCGTGGCGATGCGGTCACCGATGCGCAGGCCCTGCTCGTGGCACGCCAAGCAACTCGCGTCGCTGCCGTGATCGATGGCGTGCGGGACGACCGGCGGGGCGCCGACGTACGCCCGCCGGGCCTCGCGATCCCCCAGCACCCACCGGCGCTCGGCCTCGTCGTACACGCCGAGCCGCCCCGGCTCGTCCGCGACCCGGCCGAGCGTTTCGAGCCGGCTGGTCCACGCGGCGTTCGGCCCCAACCGCGTCGTGGGCAGTTCGTCGTAACGCGGTGCCTGGTTCGCCGCGACGTCCGGTGTCGGCGCCGGCGCCGGCGGCGGTGGCTCGTGCTCAGCGTGCCGCAGGCCCAGAAAATAGCCGATGAACGCGATGGCGATCGCCACCACCATCGCCACCGTCAGCAGCCGATGGGACAGCAACTGTTCATCGGGCCGTTGATCGACGGTCATCGTGCCCCCTCGTCGGCAGGCCTGTTCCGCCTCATGTCGACTCCCAGCAGAACCCATCGATCCACGGTGCAGGCGCACCGCACCATCTGTCGTAAGGCAGACGGCGTGCCACGCGGAACATGGGCTGGAACGCCCCTCGCGGGTGGTGTTGGGACCGGCCATCCCAGATTCGGGAACCGGCCAGCGGATGACGTCCCGGAGTTAGAGCGCGGTCGTCACGACGTCGCCGGCACGGACGATTCGACCGCCCGGGCGTCGTCCAGCGGCGACGACGCTTGCAGCGCGGGCAGCTCGACGCGCACGCGCGTGCCGCGGCCGGGCTCGCTGGCGATCGAAATCGCCCCGCCCATGTCGGTCACCAAACGCTGACTGATCGCCAGCCCCAGCCCCGTGCCCGCCCCCGCGGGCTTGGTGGTGACGAATGGCTCGAACACGCGCTCCAGCAACTCCGCCTCCATCCCCGGACCGTTGTCCTCCACGGCGACCCACGCCTTGGCCCCCGCCACGCCCGTGCACACGACCACGTCCCGGTCCTCACGCGGCCGATCGCACACCGCATCCACCGCGTTCAGCAGCAGGTTCGTCAGCACCTGCTGCATCGCCTGCGGGCGCACCCGCACACGCTGGTGTCGCGACGCCTGCTCGCACGCGACCCGCACACAGTCACACTGCCGATGGAAGCGCACCATCTGCAACCCCAGGGCGGGCAGCTCCTCGAGCCGCATCACCTGCCACGCACACTCGCCGGGGTGCACGAACTCGCGCATCTGCTGGATCGTGCGCTGAATCCGCTTGCACTCGCGTACGAGCTTCTCCACGTTTCTGGGGGTCAACCGCTGCGTGTTGCGGCGCATGAGCTGAAGCACGCTGTTGAGGTTCGCCAGCGGGTTGGCGATCTCGTGGGCGATGCCCGCGGCCATCTGCCCCATCGCCGCGAGCTTCTCGTGCTGGATCATCGCGGCCTGCTGGGCGCGCAGCTT
>SKPT01000214.1 GCA_007119405.1 Phycisphaeraceae bacterium | reverse complement strand
GTCCAGGTCACCGGTCGGCTCGTCGAGCACGAGCAGCCCGGCCGGGCGGACCAGGGCACGGGCTGCGCGTCGAGCCGCTGGTGGAGCTGCGTGGCAATCGCATGTGGGCCGAGCGCAACCTCGACGCGCTGGAGGACATCCAGAGCGCGCCGTACGACGCGGCCGCGGCGCAGGACGTGTTCACCGCGGCGGTGGCGGTGGAGCGCCAGGGCCAGGGCGGGCGGCTGGTCGTCGTGGCCGACCCGCAGTGGGCGACCGACGCGGTGACGCAGTTCGGGCATTGGGGCGAGGGCACGGCCGAGCTGTCCGGGGCGCGCTTCCCCGCCAACAGCGAGCTGTTCGTCAACAGCGTCTACTGGCTGGCCGGGCTCGACGAGCTGATCGCCGCCAGCCCGCGGGCGCAGGACCTGCGGCGGATCGAGGCGATGAGCGACGCGGCGCTGGTCGGCTACCGTGTGCTGCTGCTGCTCGGGCTGCCGGCGGCGATCGCGCTGGCGGGCGTGGGGGTGTGGTTCGTGCGCCGGCGGGGGTAGACACCAGCCACGAATGAACACGAATGAAAAAGATGAACGCGGACGCGACAGACGATCGCAAGCGCGGGTGCCACAAAGCATCCCCACGGGTGCTGTGGGCGAGCGCAGGGTGCCACGGCTTGACCGCGAAGCGGCAAGCCGTGCGATCGTCGGCAAACGCACGGCTTGCCCTTCGGGACAAACCGTGGCACCCCGGCGGGCGAGGTTGAATCAACCATTCAAACGTCATTAACACGAACGAATGAAAAAGATGAACGTGGACACGACAGACGATCGCGAGCGCGGGTGCCACACAGCATCCCGAAGGGTGCTGTGTGTGAGCGCCCGGCGACGTTCGGCACACAGCGCGCTGCGCGATGCTGTGTGGCACCTCGCCACTTTTTTTGAAATGCACGCCTGATCTGGGCCTTGCCTGCCCGCCATCGTTCTGCTCTTATCCGTGTTCGTCTGTGTGCATCTATGGCGATTGCTTCGCGGCTGTACCGCTCAACGAGTGAAACATGAACTTCAAGACGACCCTTGTGCTGCTGGTGCTTCTGGTGGTGGTGGGCGGGTATTTTCTCGTGTTCGGCCCCGGTGAGGGGCGTCGCGCGGCGCGGGACGTGGACGACCCGGCCGGGGTGGTGGTCGAGGCGGTGGCGGGTCTGACCGGCGAGGCGGTGCAGCGCGTCGAGATTGTGCGCGGGCAGGTGGCGGCGACGGTGGCGCGGCGGGGCGAGGCCTGGGCGCAGGTTGAGCCGGTGCACTTTCCGCTGCGGGCCGAGGCGGGGCGGGGCCTGGCCGAGGCGGTGACGTCGCTGCGCTACCATCGCCGGTTCGAGCCGGGCGCCGGGGACCTGCCGACATTGGAGGACGTGGGGCTGGCCCAGCCGCGGGCGACGGTGCGGGTCACGAGTCGGGGCCTGGATGAGCCGGTGGTGCTGCACCTGGGTCGGCGGGAGGTGGACGGCCGGGCGTATCTGCGCGTGGGCGAAGCGGCGGAGGTGTACATCGTCGACGCCACGTTGCACCAGGCGGTGCTGGACGTGAGCGTGCGCGACTGGCGGCAGCGCGAGCTGAGCGCGCCTCAGCGCGACCGCAGCGAGCGCATCGAGCTGACCCGCGGCGGCGAGCCGGTGGTGCTGCATCGGCGTGAGGGGCGCTGGTACGTCGGCGAGGGCCAGGCGCAGCGGGCGGATCGCGGGGCGATCGAGGCGCTGCTGTCGCCCGTGCGGCCGATGCAGGTGGCGGAGTTCGCCAGCGACGGCGTGGAGGATTTGCGGGCGTACGGCCTGGCCGAGCCGCGGGTGATGCTGGCGGTGCATGAGCCGGCGGCAGACGCGGGGGATGAGCAGCCGACGACGCGGGCGACGGTGCTGCGGCTGGGCGACGAGGCGGACATCGACGGGCGGACGGTCTTCGCGACATGGGATCGCGGCGAAGGTGGGCCGGCGGTGGTGTTCACCGTCGACGCGAGCCTGGTTGACGAGCTGGCGGTGGACGTGGACGAGCTGCGCGACCCGCGGCTCGTGGTCACGGAGCGCCGGCAGGTCGAGGCGATGCGGGTGACGCGCGAGACGGGCGAGCCGATCGAGATCGTGCGCGGCGACGAGGGCGGGTATGCCTTCGATGAGCCCGGGCCCGGCTTCGCGCTGGACTACGACCTGGCGGTGCGGCTGATCGAGAGCGTCACGTCGGCGCGGGCGGCCGGGTACGTTGCCGATTATGAGCCGAGCGGCTCGCCCGAGGCGGTGGTGACGCTGGCGCGGCGGGGCGTGGACGCGGTCGAGGCGGTGATGCTCTACGCCGACGCGGCGGACGAGGCGTCGCTGGTCGCGGTGCGCGGCGAGGAGAGCGTGGGGTATCGCCTGCCGCGCGACGCGCTCGCGCGGCTGTTCGCGCCGGTAACGGCGCTGCGCGATCGCGAGCTGATGCACCTGCCGGGCGATGAGCTCGCGTCGCTGGCGCTGCGGCGCGACGATGGAGTGACGTTCGCGCTCGAGCGCGACGAGGCGGGGGCGTGGCGGCTGGCGGGCGGCGAGACGCACGACGACGAGACCGTGGCGCGGCTGCTGGCGACGCTGGCACCGCTGCGCGTCGAGCGTTGGCTGGACGATGAGGTGGAGGTCGAGGGAGCGGGCGCGGCGGAGTTGACGGTGGAGCCGGTCGACGGCTCGCCGCGCGTGCTGCGCGTCGAGCCGGGCTCGCGGCGGGGTCGGCTGGTCGGCGAGCCGGACCTGCCGGGCTTCGTGCTGGCCGAGGCGACGGTGGCGGCGCTG
>SKPT01000342.1 GCA_007119405.1 Phycisphaeraceae bacterium | reverse complement strand
GACCATCGGTGCGAGCTGCTCGTCCAGCCGCGTGCCCATCGCCAGCAGCTCCAGCCGCAGGCGCAGCTCGTCGCGGTCGGTCACGGCCGTCCAGTTCGCCCACGGCCGCTGGATCGCCGGATGATCGACCAGGCGCGCGGCGACGGCCTTGGCGTCGTCGCGCCGCCGCCCGGCCCGCTCCAGGTGTTGCACCAGCCGGTGCGCTTCGACGGCCGGCGCGGCGAACAGCGCGCCGACGAGCTCGAGCCAGAAGCGTTGCGCGTCGGTTTCGGGCACGAGCTTCGCCAGCGCGGTGTGGCGGTCGCGCGGCGGAAGATCAGCGAGTTGATGGGCACAGAGCTGCGCCGAAGCGGCGTCGAAGGGCAAAGTGGCCGCGATGGACTCGGGCCCGGCGGGTGTCATGGCCGTGAGTATACCGACGGGCCATGACGCGAGGCGGCCTTGAACCAGTCCGCCATCGGAAGCGATCCGGGGCAGCGGGAGACTGGTGTGACGCCGTGGTGTCCACCTTGCCGCGTCGCACCGGCTCGGCCGCGCGTGCCTGTTCCGCACGACCCGTGGAGCACGGCGGGCCCGTCGCCGCCGAGGGCCATGCCTCCGTCGGCCGCCGCACGGCTTGCCGCTTCGCGGTCAAGTCGTGGCACCCGCTTTTCGGACGGAGCCTCATCCTTGACCGCCGCCACATCCGATCGTCATACTGACAGAGGCTGCCAGGGGGAGAATGACGTTGGCCGTACCTGCCCGCACCGCCGGGAACCGGGGACCCGAATCCCCGCCGTTTCGCTGCTCGCCAAGGCCCATCGATGCCGGTTCAACACGTGCAGGCATATCAGCCGAGCTTTCGCCGCCGCTCATGAGCGAATCCTCCTCCACCACCACCGACCGCCCGCGTAGCGTCGACCTTCAGGCCGTGACGAAATGGTACGGTCGGCGGGTTCTCGCCCTTGACGGCGTGAGCCTGCGCGTCGGGCAGGGCGAGATCTTCGGCCTGCTCGGGCCCAACGGCGCGGGCAAGAGCACGCTCGTAAAGATCATCATGACGCTCGTGCGGCCCAGCGCCATCGCCGGCACCATCCTTGGCCGGCCGGTCGGCGATCGCGCGACGCTGGGCCGCATCGGCTACCTGCCCGAGCATCCGCGGCTGCCCTGGTACCTGACCGGCCGGCAGGTCGTCGAGTTCATGGGCGGGCTGTACGGGCTTGAGCCGCGCACCTGCCGACGCCGTGCCGGCGAGCTGCTGGAGCAGGTGTCGATGAGCGACGAGGCCGACACGCGCGTCACGCACTACTCCAAGGGCATGCTCCAGCGTGTGGCCCTGGCGCAGGCGCTGGTCGCCGACCCGGAGCTGATCATGCTCGACGAGCCGACCGATGGTGTCGACCCCGTCGGCCGGCGCGAGATCCGCGAGCTGCTGACGGGCCTGCGACGGGCCGGCAAGACCGTCTTCCTCAACTCACATCAGCTTGGCGAGCTGGAGATGGTCTGTGATCGCGTGGCGATTCTCAACCGGGGTCAGCTCGCCGCCGAGGGCACGATGGACGAGCTGGCTCTTGGCCGGGGTTACTACGAGCTCGCGTTCTCGGGCACCGCGTCGCCGCAACGGTGGCCCGTGAGCTGGGACGAGTCCGGTCCTGGCGACGGGCCGCACAGGGGCCGGTCGCAAGAGGCGGTGGCGGTGGAGTTCGACGGCTCGACGCTGCGCCTGGCCACGCAGGAAGCGGTCCACATCCAGGGCATGATCGATGCACTGCGCCAGCAGGGGCTGGTGATCGAGTCGGTGCGGCCGATCCGCCCGTCGCTTGAGGACCTTTTCATCGAAACGCTCAACAGCGATGGTCAGCGGGGCGCGGCCCATGCCGGCGGCCCGGGACAGGAGGCCAAGCGATGATGCGGCAGACGTGGGTGATCCTGCTCGACGCGTATCGCGAGCTCAACGCCCGCCGGCTGTTCTGGATCACGCTCGTGCTGTCCGGCCTGGTGGTGCTGGTCTTCGCGCTGCTGGGCGTCAGCGACGCGGGCGAGCTGACCATCGCCGGGTTTGAGGTGCCCCTGGGCATCGGCATGTTCGAAGCCGAGTCGTTGTACAAGAATCTGTTCGTATACTTCGGCATTGGCTTCTGGCTGAGCTGGCTGGCGGCGATCCTGGCGCTCGCCTCCACCGCGGGCATCTTTCCCGAGATGATCAGCAGCGGCTCGGTGGCGATGCTGATGAGCAAGCCCATCGGGCGGGTGCGGCTGTTCCTGACCAAGTACGCCGGCGGGCTGCTGTTTGTCACGCTCCAGGTCAGCGTCTTCACCCTCGCCAGCTTCCTCGTGCTGGGCCTGCGCGCCGGGCTCTGGGAGCCGGGGCTGCTGCTGGCGATCCCGCTGGTGGTGCTCTTTTTCAGCTACCTCTTCTGCGTGTGCGTGTTGCTGGGGCTCATCACACGCTCCACAATCGCCGCGCTGCTGCTGACGCTGCTGGTGTGGTTCGGCTTCTGGGCCGTGCACTCCGTCGAAAACACCATCCTGCAATTCCGCGTCCATGCCGAGCACGAGATCGCCCGGATCGAGGCCGGTATCGAGCACGGCCCACCGCGCGAGGTCGACGCGCGCCAGAGCGAGCTGGAGCAGGCACAGCGGGAACTGGACAACCTGGCCCTGGCCCACCGCATCGCCCTGGGCGTGGCCACCGTCTCGCCCAAGACCGGCGAGACGATCGACCTGCTCCGCCAGGCGTTGTACGAGACGACGACGTTCCAGGAGCAGGAAGACGAGCATCTTGATCGCTGGCAGCAGCAGCAGGCCGCCCT
>SKPT01000064.1 GCA_007119405.1 Phycisphaeraceae bacterium | reverse complement strand
TCGATCAAGGCCCGCTTCCACTCAAAGATGCCGTTCAATACTCGATTCACATAGCATCGGGACTTCAGAAAGCACACGAAAAAGGCGTCATTCACCGTGACCTCAAACCGGAAAATCTTTTAATAACAGATGACAATCAGGTAAAGATAATCGATTTCGGATTGTCTAAAGCGGCACAGCGTACGATGCTCACAAAGACCGGCACAACACTCGGCACGGTACCGTATATGTCGCCTGAACAGGCACAGGGAGATACAGTCGATCATCGGACCGACATCTGGTCTCTTGGTGTAGTGATCTATGAGATGGTGACCGGGCAGCGGCCGTTTAAGAGCGAGTACGATACTGCCCTTGTTTATTCAATCGTAAATGAAGACCCTGAGCCAGTTACCGGTTTACGAAGCGGTGTGCCGATGGAGTTGGAGAGGATCATAAACAAGTGTCTTGAAAAGGATTCCGAAGAAAGGTATCAGCAAACGGATGATCTCATTGTCGATGTACGTAAAGTTGAACGGGAACTCTCATCAGGAGTACGCTCAAAAGCTGCGATATCCAACCAGGCGGAAATTCCGGAAACATCATCGGCAGACAAAGATAGTTCTTCAGGTGATCGTCTGGTTAAACACACAATACAACCATGGATGTACGGTATCCCGGTTATTGTGATACTCTTACTCGTCTTGTATTTTTATCTGCCGGATAGAACCTCACCTCACGAGTTCGATAATTCAATTGCCGTATTGCCTTTTGAAAATATGAGCCCCGATCCCGATGACGCATTTTTTGCCGACGGGGTTCACGACGATATCATTATTCAGCTCTCACAGATCGGAGGTATTCAACCCATTGCCCGGAGCTCGGTAATAGATTACGACGTTGATAATAGGAATCTGCAGCAAATTGCTGATGAGTTGAATGTTGCAACTGTCCTTGAAGGAAATGTACGTCGTGCCGGGGATATTGTTCGTGTTGCAGTACAGCTTATCGATCCACAGACAAATCGTACCATCTGGGCAGATTCTTATGAGCGAAATATATCCGGTGTATTCGAGATCCAATCTGAAATAGCACAGGAGATTACATCTGCTCTGAGGATCAGTTTGACGCCGGATGAGCGCGAACGACTTGAAACGCAACCGACTGATGTTGCCGAAGCATATGAATACTATGTCCGAGGAAGAGATTATTTTTGGAGAAGTCCCGATGAGGAGAATATCCGGGCTTCAGAGCGGTTATTGCAGCGTGCCATTGAATATGATCCTGATTTTGCCCAGGCACATGCCTTGCTTTCCAGAGTTTATAGTTCTTTACGATGGTTTGGTTTCGATCTCTCGCCTGAAAATGACGAATTATCACGACGAAAAGCAGAGCGTGCACTACAACTTGAGCCGGATTTACCGGAATCGCATGTAGCAAAGGGGTATTACTATTATCACGGACACCGAATGTACGATGAAGCCATGGAACATTTTACCGTTGCACGAAATTTGCAACCGAATAATGCCGATGTTCTCAGCGCCATCGGCTGGGTAAAGAGACGACTCGGCTTATTTGAAAATTCGATTGAAATTATCAAGGAAGCGATTGCCATCGATCCGAGAAACGTTAGAGTAATCCATAATCAAGCGATAACCTATTATATGGTGCGTGAATATGAGAAGGCAAACTCAAAATGGGAAGAAGTACTATCTATTGCTCCGGATCATAATTTAGCACGATTAAACAGTGCATTAAACCGGATTAACTGGGAAGGAGATACGACATCGGCACATGATATTATACAAAATTTCCCGCACGTAAGAAGGGAACATACCACAAACCGGTGGTTGTTGTTACAATTTTTGATCGGGGATTACGAAGGTATTATCCGTATAACGGGCGGAATCCCTGAGGAGGTGTTTCTGGATCATTCTTTTTATATGTTACCCTCATCTTACTATCTCGGATTAGTGCACGAATATTCAGATGAAACCGAAAAAGCAGCACAGTATTACGAAATTGCCCTGTCGGTTATGAAAAATCTACCATCTCATTATCATGAAGAACCGTTTTATCGAATGGGACTTGGTAAAATTTACGCGGGTATAGGGTTAGCGGAACAGGCAATGACAGAGGGGGAAAAAGCACTCGCAATAATGTCACCGGAATATGATGCGTATTGGAATTTACATTACCGGGAACAAATGGCGATTATTTATGCCCAACTTGAAAAACCTGAAGAAGCTGTGGATATACTATGGGATCTGTTATCCAGCCCGTCCTTCGTATCTGTACCGAAGCTAAAAGTGGATCCGTTTTGGAATCCAATCCGGGAGACGCCGGAGTTTCAACGACTGATTCAGGAATTTGAGGACCGTGTATGATGGGAGAACAGATATCACATTACAATATACTTGATAAACTCGGCGAAGGTGGCATGGGGGTTGTCTACAAAGCTCATGACACTAAACTCGACCGCACCGTTGCGTTGAAGTTTCTGCCAAAACATGTCGGTGCAGATGACACCGAAAAGCAGCGTTTCCTCAACGAAGCAAAAGCAGCATCCGCACTCGACCATACCAATATATGTAGCATTTACTCCATTGAAGAAACGGCCGATGGTAATATATTCATCGTCATGGCATACTACGAAGGTATGTCGTTAAAAGAAAAAATCGAACAGGGTCCGCTTCCGCTCAAAGATGCAGTCCAATACTCGATTCAAATAGCATCGGGACTTCAGAAAGCACACGAAAAAGGTGTCATTCACCGTGACCTCAAACCGGAAAATCTTTTTATAACAGATGACAATCAGG
>SKPT01000521.1 GCA_007119405.1 Phycisphaeraceae bacterium | reverse complement strand
GGCCATCAGCGGCTCGCACACGCCCAGCACGTCGTCAGGCTCAACGAAACTCATCTCGACGTCGAGCTGGGTGAACTCGGCCTGGCGGTCGGCGCGGGGGTCCTCGTCGCGGAAGCAGCGCACGATCTGCACGTACTTGTCCACGCCCGAGGCCATGAGAATCTGCTTGAAGAGCTGCGGGCTCTGCGGCAGGGCGTAGAAGTGGGCTTCGTGCAGGCGGCTGGGCACGAGAAAGTCGCGCGCGCCCTCCGGCGTGCTCTTGCACAGAAACGGCGTCTCCACCTCGTAGAAGCCCTGCTCGTCGAAGTAGTCGCGCATGATCTTGGCCACGCGGTGGCGCGTGCGCAGGATCTGCTGCATGCGCGGGCGGCGCAGGTCCAGGTAGCGGTAGCGCAGCCGCTGCTCCTCGCTGCGGCTGGAGAAGTCGTCGGGGGTGAACGGCGGGGTCTCGCTCTTGTTGAGGATGATCAAGGCGTCGGCCTGGACCTCGATCTCGCCGGTGGCCAGGCGCGGGTTGGCCATGCCCTGTTCGCGGCGGACGCAGGTGCCCGCGATGTGGACGACGTCCTCGTGGCGCAGCTTGTCCGCGGCCGCGTGGACCTCGGGGTTGTCGGGGTGGAACACGACCTGGGTCAGCCCGTCGCGGTCGCGCAGGTCGATGAAGATCACGCCGCCGTGGTCGCGGTAGTTGTTGACCCACCCGGCGAGGCTGACGCGGGTGTCGACGTGCTCGGCGCGCAGTTGGCCGCAGGTGTGGGTGCGTGGTGTCATCGGTCGTGGATCCATGCGTGACTGGGGGTAGAATCGTGAATGATACCACCACGGTGAGGGCTCGCCAACGGGGCGGGACGGGTGGTCGGAGGCATCGGTCCCGCCGGCCGCGGGGTTCTCGCAGAGGCCGCCGAGAGCGCCGAGGCCGCAGAATCGTGATGGTTGTGCTGTGTGCGGCCGACTTTTCCCGGGGTGCCACGGCTTGCCCCGCAGGGCAAGCCGTGCGTTTGCCGAGGATCGCACGGCTTGCCGCTTCGCGGTCAAACCGTGGCCCCCTCGATGGTGCCACTTCCGCGCAATCGCCGCGACCGCTGCGCTTTCCTGCGTCTGTGCGAGAACCCCGCCCCGCCGCGCCGATTGTGCTGGACGCCCGGCGTCCAGCGAATATAATCGGGGGCAGACAAGTGAAGATCGCTGCCGAAGGACGGGCGCGGATTCGAGAGCGACTGCATTTGCTCGAACCGATGCCAGAACCCCAAGGGAGCAGCGACTGGGCACGATGGCCAAGCCTCCGCCGAGTGGAAGGTCGGGTTGATCCAGCGATGCACCCACCTGTTATTGGGGTTCGAGCAAATCGTCGCCCGCCCCGTCCCCACGCGGCGGTCGCGCTTTCAGACGGCTCGCCAACAGCGAGCCGTTTTTTTGTGCCCGCGTTGATGAAGAGGGGAAGGCAGGAAGGCCAGGAAGGCAGGAGGGGAGGACGTGTGTGACGGGGATTACGCGTCAGTTGCAAAGCCGGGACCGGTGGTCCCGGGGCGGCGGCGGACGGCGCACTTCGACGACGGGTACTGATCGTCGCCTTGATCGACCTCACCCACGCGGGTCGCCCGGGCGCGGGGGGCGGGTCGTCCGTGACGCCCTTGATGCAGCACCGCGCCCGCATCTGACGCCGCGCCCTCCGCGCTCTTGGCGACCTCTGCGAGAACCGGCCGGCCGCGTGGCCCACGTTCCCCTCGCTGCCGCGGTGCGGTACGATGCGCAACATGGCAGAGCCAGGCCCCGACGAGCACGCCACGGCCCTGGAGCACGTCGTCGAGTCGCTGATCCAGAGCTATCGCAGCGACGAGCGCACCCAGTACCTCGACGCCACCTTCCTGCCCAACCGCGACCGCACCGTGCGGCTGCTGAACCTGCTGCGCCAGCTCCTGCTGCCCGGGTTCTTCGACGAGCACCGCATCACCAGCGCCAACGTCCGCTACCACGCCGGCGAGTTGCTGACCCAGGCCCACGAGCTGCTGCACGAGCAGGTCCGCCAGGCGCTGCGCTACGAGCTGGCTTTGGCCGGCGACGGCGACGACGACGCCGCCTCGCGCGATCGCGACGCCAGGGCGCGCCAGATTGTCGCCACCTTCCTCGCCCGCCTCGTGGAGCTCCGCCGACGCCTGGCGCTGGACATCCAGGCCGCGTTCGACGGCGACCCGGCCGCCCGATCCACCGACGAGACCATCTTCTGCTACCCCGGCGTCCACGCCATCATCGTCCACCGCATCGCCCACGAGCTCTGGCAGCTCCAGGTGCCGCTGCTGCCGCGCATGATGAGCGAGTGCGCCCACAGCGACACCGGCATCGACATCCACCCCGGCGCGACCATCGGCGACTCGTTCTTCATCGACCACGGCACGGGCGTGGTCATCGGCGAGACCACCGAGATCGGCAACCGCGTCAAGCTCTACCAGGGCGTGACGCTGGGCGCCCTGTCCACCAAGGGCGGGCAGGCGTGGCGCGGCCGCAAGCGCCACCCCAGCATCGAGGACGACGTGACCATCTACGGCGGGGCGATCATCCTCGGCGGCGAGACCGTCATCGGCCAGGGCGCGGTCATCGGCGGCGCGGTCTTCCTCACCTCCTCCGTGCCCGCCGGCCACACGGTGACGATGAAGAAGCCGGAGCTGAAGGTCAGCGCCCCGCCGCGGCGAAAGAAGCCGCAGACCGACGAGGGCGAGCTGCCGCACGCGCACGACTTTTCGATCTAGCGCGTCTGTCAGTCCGATCGTAGCGGGTGCCACTGACAAGGCCGTCCTCGACCCT
>SKPT01000330.1 GCA_007119405.1 Phycisphaeraceae bacterium | reverse complement strand
GGCCGTCTGGTCCCAGCTCTGGCGATCGCCGATGGTGCCGCTTCCGCCGTCGGTGCCGCGGTAGGCCTCGTAGGCGCGGGCGACGGGGTTGGTCTCGGGGTCGGTCAGCGCCGCGCCGGTCCTGATCGTGCTGCCGACCTCAAACCCGGAATAGACGATGGGCGAGGGCCAGTCGCGTGCCACCTGCTGGGCGGCGTGGACGTCGAGGGTGACGTTGAACTCGGCGTGGTTGAAGTTGGAGAAGTTGCCCGCCATGAGCACCAGCTCGGAGACCCTGCTCTGGATCAGGTCCATGCCGGTCATGCCGATGCCGTCGTCGTTGTAGTTGGCCCCGGTCTGCATGAGGCGGTGGATGGCGGTCTGGCCGCCGACGACGACGATCTTGACGCTGTCGTCTGGCGCGTCGTAGAGGAGCTGGCGATAGAGGTCGGTGGAGATGGGCGCGGTGGCGTTGGTCTGGTTGCTGACGAAGAGCTGGGTGTTGGCGAGGATGGGGGCGAAGTCGTCGCTGCCGCGGGTCGTGTTCAGGTCCGGGTGCGGTGCGATGAGGCCCACGGGCACGTCGCCGCGGCTGTAGTAGGTGTTGACTGCGTCGATGGCGCCGACGACGTAGGGCCCGGTGGTGGAGGCGACGACGCCGGCGAGCTCGAGCATGCCCAGGTCGGCCAGGGCGTTGGCGGTCGCCAGGCCGCCGACGTCGTCGACGTCACTGCGGAAGTCGGTGTCGTAAACCAGCAGCGGCGTGTTGGCGGAGGCAAGCGAGGCTGTCAGGATGAGCGGGGCCAGGCAGGCCAAGGCCCGGCCGGGCCAAGCGCGAATCGGCTCGAACCGGTCAGCTTGTGATGAGCATCGTGACATACCGCCCTCCATGCTTGTAAGTATTTTTATGTCAATCTCTTACGCTGGCGCAACGCGCGGGGGCCAGCGCACAGGCGGAAAGAAACCTCCTTGCTCAAGCTACCACACGGCCCGATTGTTGCCAAGGCGATACCGCGTTTTTCGAAAGAAATCCTTGACAGGCCCACGAGCAATCGGATAGATTGCCTATTAGCGTTTGAGGTGGGGGGTTCACCAAGCTGTGGCCATTTCTCGGAGAAGGAGAGGAAAGATGCGGTTCCGTTTTTTAAGAGGAGAGCGAGCCATGAAGCATCGCATCATTCATCGGTCCGCACTGGCGCTCGCCGCCGCTGCCATGCTCATGACGGGCGGGGATGTGGCCAACGCCTCGCCCATCTACGACCAAGCGGTGCTCGACCTTGACGCCATTGGCTACTGGAAGCTCGACGGCAACGCCGACGACAGTTCCGGCAACGCGCATCACGGCAGCGCCACCAACATCACCTGGCTGGGCGACGGGCCCGACCCGGCCGCCCCCGGCGCCGGGCGCGGCGACGGCAGCTCGGGCGTCGTGCATATCGACAACCACTCCGACCTGATGCCCGAGGGCCCCATGAGCGTCGTGGCCTGGACGCGCCGCGACGGCGCCACCGGCTCGATCGGCGGCACGCTTGAGATGCCCGCCATCGCGGCCGTCAACGACCGCGGCTGGATCCTGCGCTACGGCGGCGGCGGCTGGAGCTCCAGCAACCCAAGCGGCAGCCCCCGTTTCGACGGCCGCGAGAGCGATGGAACCGTCATCTGGGATGCCGAGCATGACCTCGCCGACATCTGGGACAACCAGTGGCACATGATCGCCGGCGTCTACGACCGCGACGAGCAGGAGATGCGCCTGTACGTCAACGGCGTGCTCGCCCACACCGAGGCGGCCAGCGGCGCGGCTTTGGCCAGCGACATGACCGCGGACATGACCATCTTCGCCAGCTACAGCGCGGCCGACGGTGGCACGCTGCAACGATTCCTCGACGGCGACATCTCGCGGGTCTCGCTCCACGGCACCGCGCTGAGCGATGCCGACGTCGCCAACCTCTACGCCGCCATCCCCGAGCCCGGCACGCTGGGTCTGCTGGCCGCCGGCAGCCTGCTGCTCATGCGAAGAAGGGCGCGTCGACAGTAATCGGTCTCCGGCTAAGAACCTGTGTGAGAAGCCCTGTCGCGGGTGCGACACAGCACGCCACCGTCGTGCTGTTCGCTCTGGAACTGGCAATTCTGCGTGGCAGCAAGCTGCCACCGGTCAGGGCGCTGCTCGCCGACGCACGCGGACGCATCGGCGGCGCGGCGATCGCCTGGCCGGCCATCGCGGCGACGCTCGCAGCGCTGGTGCTGCTGGCGTTCTACGCGGCGACACTGGCGCCGATCCCGGGCAACTGAGCATGGCCCGGACACATTGAAAAAAGCAGGCACGCCCCGGCACGCGCTCGTGCCGGGGCGTGCTGCGTTGGCTCAGCGCCGGTTCACGTGCAGAGCCACCGCCAGGGCGGCGGCGATCACGCACAGGCCCGCGGCCACGACGAAGGCGGGCATGTAGCTGCCGGTGTGCACGTGGGCGACGTGCCCCAGGGCCGTGCCCACCACGCCGGCGATGCCGTAGCTGGTGAACAGCCAGCCGTAGTTGGCGCCCATGTTTCGTGAGCCGAACAGATCGGCGGTGGCGGCGGGGAAGAGGGGGAACAGCCCGCCGTAGTTGAAACCCACCAGCGCCGCGGCGACGCCGAGCGTCAGCTCGGTCTGCATCAGCCCCAGGCTGATCATGGTCACCGCCTGGAGCAGGAACAGCACCACGAACGAGGGCGTGCGGCCGATGCGGTCGGAGACGAGGCCCCAGAAGATGCGGCCGACGGCGTTGAAGATCGCCAACCAGCCCACGGCCGCCGCACCGCGGGCCAGCAGGCGGGCGATCTCATCACCGTCAAGTTCGCGCGCGGCCTGGGCGGCGGCGACGAGCTGCTCGCCGGCGAACGGCGCGAGGATGCCGATGACCATCAGCCCGGCGACGGAGCCGCTGAAGAACATGATCCACAGCGTCCAGAACGCCGGCCGGCGCAGCGTGTCCTGCCACGCCGAGTCGCCGCCGGCCGGCGTCGCGCCGGTGGCGGCGGCGGGCGGGTTCGACAGCAGCATCGCCCCGCCGACGACGCCCACCAGCAGCACGCCGCCGTGGGCCAGGAACAGGGCGACCACGCCGTGGTTGTCCAGGAACGAGGCGGCGGAGAATGGCAGGGTGGGATGGCTGAAGACGTACGCCCCGAAGCCGAAGCCCGCCACGGCCACGCCGGCGACGAGTCCTTTCTGGTTGGGGAACCACTTGACCAGGGCGGCAATGGGGCAGACGTAGGCAAAGCCCACGCCTGCCCCTGCGAGGAAGCCGATCGTCCCCCAGAGCAGGAACAGCTCGTCGAACGGGCCCAGCCGCCCGAGGTATTGCGTGCCCAGGACGACGCCGGCGGTGACGCAGGCGGCGACGATCGCCAGCGGCGCGTGCTTGAGCAGCGGGTTGGCCTCGCTGTCCCCGTGACGCGTCAGGGCGTGGAAGAGCATCAACGCCACCATCGTCACCACGCCCGTGAACGCGGCATGGGCGAGGTAGAACGTCAGCGTGTGGTTCATCAGCCCGGCGACGGCGAAGCCCCCGGCCATGAGCACCCCGCCGATGATGGCCGTGAAGCGCGGCCCCTTGATGTCCTGCACCCGTCCGGCCAGGACCATCACCCCGGCGAACGAGAGCAGCGCGATGGAGAAGGCGTAGGTCAGGTACCCGCGCCGCTGCGCCTGGAGACGGGCGAACTCGGCTTGATCGGCGGCGACGACGACCGTCGCGTCGGCGGCGACGGCCTCGGCGTGGGCCGCCGTGCCCTCGATCACCACCGCGGGGAAGACCTCGGCCTGCAACGGCTGCCAGAAGATCGAGTAGCCGTAGATCGTCCCCAGCAGAAGCTGCACGATCACGGCGCCGAGCAGGACGAGGTAGCGCTGGCGGGCCATGGCGGGGTCGGATCCTTTCCGCGAGCGGTCGCGTTTGGCCTCAAGAGACTGTCAATACTACGGTTAGGTCACTTTTCGGCGCACGGGCAGGGCACGTGCTCAGCCCAGCGCTCCGGGGCGGTGAAGCGCAGCACCTGCGGGTGCCGCTTCGCGTCGCGATGGTCGACGTACTCCAGCTCGACCACGTCGGTGACGACGGCCCGGAAGCCCTCGCCGTCCTGGTGGCCCAACTCGGCCAGGGAGTGCTCGGCCGTGCACTTGGCGAGCTGGTCCCAGACGGCCGCGGTGCGGTCGGCCCAGCTCACGACGTGGGCCAGGCCCTTGACCAGCAGGGTGTCGTGGGTCTCGCTGTCGTAAAACATCCAGCAGACGCGGGGGTTACATCGGATGTGCTCGAGCTTGCGCGTCGGGCTGGCCGAGAGGCACACGAGCTGGCGAAGCCCGGTGTCGCCCGTGGCGGCGCCCATGACCCGGCTGTGAGGGAAGCCATGCTCGTCGAGCGTCACCAGCAGGCCATGGAACTGGCTCTGGATGAGCGCGATGGCCTTTTCGGCGATCTCGTGGGCGGCCGAGCCGGGATGAGCGGCCGACGGACGGTGGGCGGGGTCGGGGCGTTGGGCGTTGGGGCTTCGCATCGTCGCTCTCCTTTGAAAGGGCCCTCTTGACGGCCTGCGCAGATATCATAAGATTAAGTGGTCCTTAATTCAACTATACAGGCGGCTGTCATGCTCGGCTCCCCATCCACGGCCAAAACACGTCCCCAAGCGGACGCCGCCGTGGCCCTGCGGCGACGCTGGCAGCTCGCCGGCCAGGTCCAGGGCGTGGGCCTGCGACCCTTCGTCTACCGCGTCGCGCTGGCCCATGGGGTCACCGGCTTCGTGCTCAACGACACGCGCGGCGCCACCGTCGAGGCCCAGGGCACAAGCGACCAGCTCGATCGCTTCGGCGTGGCGCTGATCCGCCAGGCCCCGCCGCTGGCCCGCTTCACCGACCTGCGCACGAGCGATCTGCCGCCACTGCCGGGCGAGCGCGGCTTCGAGATCCGCCACAGCGACGCCCACGGCCGGCGCGGCGCGGCCGTCACCGTCGACACCGCCACCTGCCCGGCGTGCATGGCCGAGGCGTGCGACCCGGGCGACCGGCGGCATCGCTACGGGCTGATCAACTGCACGGACTGCGGGCCGCGCTACAGCATCGTCCACGACGTGCCGTACGACCGGCCGAACACGGTCATGGCGCGCTTCGCCATGTGCGAGCCTTGCCGGGGCGAGTACGTCGAGCCGGGCGATCGCCGCTTTCACGCGCAGCCGATCGCCTGTCACGATTGCGGCCCGGACGTGTCGCTGGTCGATGCCCGAGGCCGGGCGATCGCGGGCGACCCGTACGCCGAGGCGGCGCGCCGCCTGGCCGGGGGCGGGATCGTGGCGATCAAGGGCATGGGCGGGTATCACCTGGCGTGTCGCGCCGATGACGACGTGGCCGTGCGGCGCGTGCGCGCGATCAAGCGGCGGGACCGCAAGCCCTTCGCATTGATGTGCCGTGACGCCGAGGCGGCGATGGACCTGGTGCGCATGTCGCCCGGCGGTGCGGTTCTGCTGGCGTCGGCCACGCGGCCGATCGTCCTGGCGCCGAGGCGGAGCGAGGCGGCGGTGGCGGAATCGGTCGCGGCCGACGGGCACCGCTACGGCGTGATGCTGCCATCGACGGCGATGCACCATCTGCTGATGCGGGAGCCGGCGTGCCCGCAGCCGCTGGTGATGACCAGCGGCAATGTCACCGACGAGCCGTTGATCTTCGACAACGACGAGGCGCTGGCGCAGCTCGGCGCGGCGATGGGCGACGGCGACGCGCTGCTGTGGCACGATCGGCCGATCGCCCGCGGGCTGGACGACTCGGTGTTCATCGACACGGACGGCGCGGCCATCCCGGTGCGGCGGGCGCGGGGCTACGTGCCGGTGCCGATCGCGCTGGGCGGCAGTGCTGCCGCGGGGGCGGTGGCGGGGCCGGGCTGGTGCGTCGGCGGCGAGCTGAAGAACACCGTGGCGATGGTGCGCGACGGCGAGGCGATCCTCAGCCAGCACATGGGCGAGCTTACCGACGCCCGCGTCTTCGACCGCTACGCGGCGATGCTCGAGGACATGGCGGCGCTGTTCGACGTTGAGCCGCGCTGGATCGCGCACGACCTGCACCCGCAGTACGTCAGCACGATGCACGCGCGGCGCGTGGCGGCGCAGCGTGGGCTGGCGCTGATCGGGGTGCAGCACCATCACGCCCACGCCGCGGCGGTGATGGCCGAGCACGACCTGCACGAGCCGGTGCTGGCAGTGGTGTGCGACGGCGTGGGCTACGGCCAGGATGGCGGGGTGTGGGGCGGGGAGCTGCTGCGGGCCAGCCGGCGTGACTTCGTGCGGCTGGCGCGGCTGCGGCCGCTGGCTCTGCCCGGCGGCGACGCGTCGGCGCGCGACACACGCCGCTGCGCCGCGGCGCTGGGCGAGCAGGTGTGGGGCGAGGATTGGCAAAGTCACCCGGCCATGGCGCGCCTCTTTGGCGACGAGCGCGAGCGCCGGACGCTGGGTGTCATGATGCGTCGCGGTGTCGGCGTCGTGCCGAGCAGTGCGGCCGGGCGGTATTTCGACGCCGTGGCCGCGATGCTCGGGTTGTGCCTGTGCAACGACTTCGAGGCTCGTGCCGGACTCCGCCTCGAAGCCGCGGCCGCCGACACCGACGACGCTTCTGATCTGCCGGCCGCGGCGTTCGCGCTGCACGACGACGCGGAGGTGGCGGGCCTGCGCCGGATCGACCTGTCACCCATGACGCGCACGGTCCTGGCCGAGCATGCCCGCGGGCGCGAGGCGCCGGTGCTGGCACGATGGTTCCACGAGCAGCTTGCGGCGGCGTTCGAGGCCGCCGTGGTTGAAGCGGCGCAGCGCACGGGCCTGGGCGAGGTGGTGCTCAGCGGCGGCGTGTTCTGCAACGCGCTGCTGACGCACCGGCTCGAGGATCGCCTGGGCCAGCGCGGGTTCAAGGTGTATCGACACGAGCAGGTGCCGCCCAACGACGGCGGCCTGGCGCTGGGCCAGGCGGCAGTGGCGCTGGCGCGCGGGGGGACAGAAGACTAGCCACGAATGAACACAAATGAACACGAATAGGACAAATGAGCAAGCCAGGAAACCAGGAAAGGGAGTCGGCATTGCGGCGTTGCCCGGCCGACACACTTTCCCATCCCCTTCCTATCCGTGTTCATTTGTGTTCATTCGTGGCTATTTCTTCTTCTCGGTGTCCTCCGTGCCTCTGTGGTTTTTCGAAGGAGCGTGAGCATGTGCCTGGCGGTGCCGGCAAAGCTGGTTGAGTGCGAAACGGGCGAGGCGCTGGTGGACCTGGGCGGCAATCGCCTGCGCATCAGCACCGTGCTCGTGCCCGAGGCGAAGCCGGGCGACTGGGTGCTGCTGCACGCCGGCTTCGCCATCGAGCGATTGGACGTGGACGAGGCGCAGCGACGGCGAGAGGAGATCGCGCAGCTCGGCGCGGGGGAGGAGGCATCGTGAACCAGCCACTGCCTGACATCACGCATGCGCTGGCCTGGCTGAAGCGCGCCGCGGGGCGGCTGGGGCGCGACGCGACGTTCATGGAGGTCTGCGGCACGCACACGATGAGCTCGTTCCGCAGCGGCCTGCCCAGCGTCATGCCCGCCAACGTGGCGCTGCGCAGCGGCCCGGGCTGCCCGGTGTGCGTCACGGCCCAGGGCGAGATCGATGCGCTGATCGAGCTGGCGGACGTCGCCGGCGTGACGCTGTGCACCTATGGCGACATGCTGCGCGTGCCCGGGCGCACGGGGAGCCTGGAGGCGGCGCGCGGGCGCGGCGCGGACGTGCGCGTGATCTACAGCGCGCTGGACGCCGTGAAGCGCGCGGCCCGCGAGCCCAGCCGCCAGGTGGTGCTCGCGGCGGTGGGTTTCGAGACGACCGCGCCCGCCACGGCCGCGGCGATCGACATGGCCGAGCGGCTGGAGCTGGCCAACTTCACCGTGCTGGCCAGCCACAAGCGCGTGGTGCCGGCGATGGAGGCGCTGCTGGCCGGTGGCATGGTGGCGCTGGACGGGTTCCTCTGCCCGGGGCACGTGTCGGTGATCATCGGCGCCGAGGCGTATCGCCCGCTGGTCGAGCGCTACGCGATGCCGTGCGTGATCGCCGGGTTCGAGCCCGAGCAGATGGCGCTGGGCCTGGCGCAGTTGACGCAGCTCGCGGCCGAGGGCCGGGCGGAACTGATCAACCAGTACGCCGAGGCGGTCAGCGACACGGGCAACGGTGCGGCCCAGCGGCTGCTGGATCGCGTCTTCAAGCCGGGCCCGGCGCGGTGGCGCGGGCTGGGGTGGATGGAAGGCAGCGCGATGGTGTTGCGCGGGCGTTACGCGAGCTTTGACGCGCTGAAGCGATTCGGCGTGCAGGTGGTGGACGCCCCGGAGCCGGGCGGTTGTCGCTGCGGCGAGGTGATCACCGGCCGCGCCCGCCCGGACGAGTGCCCGCTGTTTGACAACCCGTGCACGCCGATGCGGCCGATCGGCCCGTGCATGGTCAGCTCGGAGGGGACGTGCGCGGCCTGGTTCAAGTATCACCGCACGCCGGCCGCGCGCCGAGACGAAACACTCGCCACGAATGAACACAAATGAACACAAATAGGGCAAATAAGGAAGGCAGGAAACCAGGAAGAGGATTCGGCGTTGCGGCATTGCCCGGCCGACACACCTTCCCATCCTCTTCCTATCTGTGTTCATTTGTGGCTATCTCCGTCAGCGTCAGGCACAGGAGCTTGCGTCATGATCAAGCGTAACGAGCAGGCCGTCGCGCGCGGTGGCGGGCGCCTCGCCCACGGGGGCGAGGGGTTCAAGCACCTGACGCTGGCGCACGGCGGCGGGGGGCAAGTCAGTGACGAGCTGCTTCGCCAGGTGATCCTGCCCGGGCTGGGCAGTTCGCCCGATGCGCCGCTGCTCGACAGCGCGGCGATCGGGCGCGACCTGGCGCTGACCATCGACAGTTACGTCGTCCAGCCGTGGCGATTCCCCGGCGGGGACGTGGGGCGGCTGGCGGTGTGCGGCACGGTCAACGACCTGGCGGTGTGCGGGGCGATGCCCATCGGCCTGGCGCTGAGCCTGATCATGCCCGAGGGCACGCCGCGCGAGGATGTCGAGACGGTGCTGGCCTCGATCCGCACGGCGCTGGACGAGGCCGGCACGCGCGTGCTCACCGGTGATACGAAGGTCGTCGCTCGCGACGACGCCGACGGGTTCTACATCACCACCGCCGGCGTCGGCCGGGTGCACCGGCGGGCGCGGCTGTCGCCGGGTCGCGTCGAGCCGGGCGACCGCGTCATCGTCTCCGGGCCGCTGGGCGAGCATGGCCTGGCGGTGATGCTCGCCCGCGAGATGCCCGAGCTCGAGTCCTCTCTGCAAACCGACGCGGCGCCGCTCAACGGGCTGGTGGAGGATCTGCTGGATCGCTTCGGCGAGGCCATCAGCTTCATGCGCGACCCGACGCGCGGCGGGCTGAGCACCCTGGCCGTCGACCTGGCCCAGGCCAGCGGGTGGCGCGTGGTGCTGGAGGAGAGGGCTTTGCCCATCGACGCCGGCGTCGAGCACGCGGCCGAGATGCTCGGGCTCGATCCGCTGGAGATCGCCAACGAAGGCAAGCTCGTGGCGACGGTGCGCGGCGACGCCGCCGACGACGTGCTCGCGGTGATGCACGCCCACGCGCGCGGACGCGGCGCGGCGATCGTCGGGCGCGTCGAGGACATCCGCGACGGCCGGTGCGAGTTGCACACGGGCATCGGCGGCCGACGCATCGTGCAGAAACCCTACGGCGAACAGTTGCCTCGCATCTGCTGAAAGGAGCGGCATCATGGAACTCATCCTCACGCTGGCGCACTGCTGGGAGGGACACGCTCAGACGGGCATGTCGCTCATCGAGATGCTCACGCTCATCGGCGGCGGCGCGGCGGTGGGCGTGCTGGCGGTGGCGATCGGACAGGTGCTGCGCACGGGCAACGGCACCCCTGACGACATTGGAGGTGACGCATGATCGCCAGCCTGACGAAACCCGAGCCGCCCACCGACGACAAACGCTGGAAGGTCGTCGACACCACGATGCGGCGCAACGGCTACGCCGATCACGCCCTGATCGAGGCGCTGCACAGCGTGCAGGAGTGGTTCGGCTACATCGACGAGCCGGCGATGCGCTACGTGGCGCGGTCGCTGAACGTGCCGCTGAGCAAGGTGTACGGCGTGGCGACGTTCTACCACTACTTCACCATGCGCCCGCCGGGCAAGCACGCCTGCGTGGTGTGCCTGGGCACCGCCTGCTACATCAAGGGCGCGCAGCAGCTCGTGGACCAGGTCAGCGAACGCTTCCACGTCGCCCCGGGGCGCACGAGCGACGACGGCGAGCTGTCGCTGCTGACGGCGCGTTGCCTGGGCTCGTGCGGGCTCGCGCCCGCGGTGGTGTTCGATGGCCAGGTCGAAGGCAACCTTACGCCCGAGGCCCTGAACCAGCGACTGGATGAGATGGTGAACTCATGAACAGCGAAACCCTGCAAGAGTTGGTGGACAAGGAGCGCCAGGCCGAGCAGCCCGCGCACACCATTCGCGTATGCAACGCCGCGGGCTGTCGCAGCGCCGGCGGCGAGGCGCTGCTCAAGGGCCTGGGCGAGGCGGTCAAGCAGCGCGGGGTTGAGAAGACGTGTGGCGTCAAGGGGGTCGGGTGCATGGGGCTTTGCGCCGCCGGGC
>SKPT01000273.1 GCA_007119405.1 Phycisphaeraceae bacterium | reverse complement strand
TGCACCGCTGCCGTTGATGACGCAGACGCTCAACCAAGCGAGCACCAGGCCGCCCGCCGGCGCGACCGCGTCGGCGGGCGTGGCGCGCGCCCACCCGGCGCTGGTGGCGCTGCGGATCGTCGTGGCGCTGGCGATCGCCGCCGGGCTCGTCTACGCGGCGCTCTACCTGCACGAGCATCGGGGGCGGGCGGCGTCGTTCACGCTGCTGACGGGCGCAGCGTTCGGCGTCCTGCTTCAGCGGTCGCGCTTCTGCTTCTTCTGCAACCTGCGTGACGCGTTCGAGAAGCGCGACGGCAGCGCGGCGCTGGGCCTGCTCGCGGCGCTGGCGACCGGGGCGGTGGGCTACGCCGTGGTCATGGGCATGATGGCGCCGGATCCGTCGGCCGAATGGAGCCTGGACGCCGTGGACGCGCACATCGCGCCGGTGAGCTGGGTCATGGTCGCCGGGGGGGCGATCTTCGGGCTGGGGATGACGCTGTCGGGCTCGTGCCTCAGCGCGCACCTGTACCGGCTGGGCGAAGGCTCGCTGCTGGCGCCGATCGCGCTGGCCGGGGCGGTGGCGGGGTTCGTGCTGGCGCTGATGGCGTGGAACCCGCTTTACCTGCGCTTCGTCGCCGACGCGCCGGTGATCTGGCTGCCGCAGCGCATGGGCTACGGGTTGGCGCTGACGGTGCAGCTTGCGGCGCTGGCGGTGCTGGCGCTGCCGCTGATTTACATGACGCGGCCGCGCATGCCCGCCGAGGGCAAGCCCGGGCTGGGGCGCACGCTGCGGGTGGTGTTCGTGCACCGCTGGCCGACGTGGGTCGGCGGGGCGGGCATCGGCATGCTGGGCACGTTCACGTTTCTGCGCACCCGGCCGCTGGGGGTGACGGCGGAGATGAACCGCCTGGCGCGCGGTGCCGGTGAGTGGGCGGGCGTGGTGCCCGGGCAGCTCCGCGGGCTGGACCGGATGCGCGGCTGCATCCTGCCCGAGCAGGTGAACGTGATCAGTGACAACGGCATCTTCGTGCTCGCGCTGGTCGGCGCGTCGCTGATGGCGGCGCTGATCGCCGGGCAGTTCCGGCCGAGGCGCGAGTCGTGGCGGGCGTGCGCGGCGGCGCTTGTCGGCGGGGTGCTGCTGGGCTTCGGGGCGATGATCGCGGTCGGCTGCACGGTGGGCACGCTGCTGAGCGGGATCCATGCGGCCGCGGCGGCGGGGTGGGTGTTCCTGGCGGCGATGGTGGCGGCGCTGGCGATCAGCCTGCCCGTGCGGCGGTGGCTGCTGGGGTGAGACGGATTACGCCAAGCGTGGGCGTGTAAAGCCGGGACCGCTGGTCCCGGGGCGGCGGCATCTGATCCAGTGCAACGAGTCACCTGGTCGTCGCGTCGACCCTCAGCCGCCACGGACCGCCCAGGCACTGGCGGACAAGCCGCCAGTGGCACCCAACACCGCGAACTCTGGTTGTAGGGTGGGTAGAGCGCAGCGAAACCCACCGGTTGCGGCGGGAATCCACGGCAAGACTGCTGGGTTTCGCTTCGCTCTACCCACCCTACATCAGCGCCGCCACGCGTGAAGTTCACGGCGTTGAGTGGCACCCGGGACGTCCGCGCAACGCAGGAGATTGACGGGTGATCCGTATGACCCGGATTCAGGGGGTGACGGCCACAGCCGCTTCGCGAAGCGGCAAGCCGCGGCGCTACCGCCACGTCTGGCTGGCCGGCGGCGATGTTTGGCCGTCGGGGCCCGGGGGCACGTTCTCGCGGTAGCGGTTCCACATGTCGCGCACGAACGGGTCGTAGACGAAGCCCTGGCGCGCCCAGGTGGCGCTGTAGTCCCATCCCTGGGCCTGCTCGATGCGCTGGATGTGCTCGGTGTCGTCCTCGGTCATCCAGCGGTCGACGTAGGCGAAGAAGGCGTCGTGGTTCCAGTGGTCCTCGGCGTGGAGGATGCGTGCGGCCAGGGCCATGCCCACCCAGGCGCTGGAGGTGCAGCAGCGTCGCCAGGACTCGGCGTTGAACTCCCACTGCTCGGGGGGCAGGTGTTCGTACTGGCCCCAGCCGGGGCGGCCGGTGGGATGGCCTTCGGTGCCCATGTGCCCGCCGTAGATCACCCCGGCGCCCGTCCACGACTGTTCGAAGGCGGTCTGGGCGTCCTCGCTGAAGATGAGCTCCGGCCGGGTGCGCGTCGGCGAGCGCATGGCGTCGTCGTCGAGCATGAGCCCCGCGAAGACGATCGGCCACTTGCGCCCGTGTCCGTGGCCGCCCAGCGGCGTCCAGGTCACCGGCTGGCCCTGCTGGGTGAGGCCCCACAGGTCGATGCCGAGCTGCACGAGGCGCAGCAGCAGCGTTTCCTTCTGCTCGGGGCTGTGGTCGAGCACCAGCAGCAGGCTGGCGATGCCCACGGCTCGCGAGAACTCCCGGCCGTAGACCGGCATGTTGTGCACCGGGGCGGTGAACTCGTCCATGGCCAGGTCGATCCACGGCCGCTCGAACCAGCGCTCGACGTCGGCGAGGGTGAAGGGGTGGTCGGGCCCGCCCTGGTGCGCGACGAACGCGATCCCGTCGCGCGGCAGGCTGGGCAGCAGGTCGCGGCGCAGGTGGCGGGCGAGGTGGATCTCATGAACGCCGCCGGCGTAGGCGGGGCGGAAGGCGTCGGCGGGCACGGGCTCGGCCAGGCAGGTCAGCGCGGCGACGGTGCTGATGGGGCTGCGCTGATCGGCGCCGACGCGCCAGAGCATGGGCTTGACGTCCTCGTCCTTGCTGATGGACGACAGCAGCGTGTCGCCGGGGCTCAGGTCGATCGGCGGGGCGAGGTAGAGCTCC
>SKPT01000299.1 GCA_007119405.1 Phycisphaeraceae bacterium | reverse complement strand
GCTCGAGCGTGGCCCTGGCGCTGGCGGCGCTGCTGGGCGTGGCGATGACGCTGGCGACGCCCGCGGCGGCGCTGGCGGACGACGACGAAACCGTCGAAGCGGCAGGCGACGCCGAACCCGCGCCCGAGCCGGCGATCGACGAGGCGGCGGCGCGGGAGCAGTTCGGCCACTTCCTGCCCCTGGAGGGACTCAGCCGTGTCCAGGCGGGCGAACTGGTCGAGATCCTCGTGGCCCGGGCCAAGGCGGAGTTCGGCTATCGCCCGGCGCCGCGCACCGCACCCGTGCTGCCCGAGCCGCCACGCCGGCTGATGGAGCTCGCCCATCTGTACCGCGACGACCGGATGATGCAGATCGGCTTCCGCCCGTTCCAGACCCAGCCGCCGCACGTATGGATCTACGGCCATCGGGAGGCGGCGACGGACGAGGGCGAGCTGGACGTCGCCGCCAACGAGGACGTGGTGGCGATGCTGCGGCTGATGGAGCAGACGGCCGAGCAGATCCGCGACGCCGAGGACGACATCCGCGTCGCCGACCTCGAGAGCGAGCTGATCACGCTCAGCTATGTCGAGGCCGACCGCGCCCTGGCCGTGCTCAAAAGCATGGGCTACGCGACCATCGAGTATTCCGACGCCGGCGACGCGGTCGGGGGCTCGCGCGTGATCAACCCCTCGAGCCAAGTCGACACGAGCAACCTGCCCATCGTCATGTCCCTGCCCGGCTCGGACGCCACGGACATCGTCGACGGCGGCAGCTTCAGCGGCGGGGCGCGCAACCTCCCGCACACCGGCGCCGGGCCCATGATGGAGCTGCTGGTGCTCTATCACCCGGCCCGCCCCGAGCAACTCGCCGAGGTCCGCCGACAGATCCTGCGCAACATCGACCGCCCGGCGAGGCAGATCCTCATCGAAGCCTTGGTGCTGGAGATCAGCGAGACGGGCCTCGACGCCCTGGGCGTGCAGTGGGAGCTGGAACAGGGCTTCACCGACCGCCCGCTGCGCAACATCGACGAGCTGACCTTCGGCCGGCTGCCCATCCGCGAGGCGGGCGAGAGCCCCATCCTGCGCCTCGAAGCCGACCGGATCCTCGGCCACTTCCGCGCTCAGCTCGAGATGCTCGTCCGCCGCGGCGAGGCCGAGGTCCTCTCACGCCCCAGCGTCCTGACGCTGGACAACCGCCAGGCGTCGATCACCGTCGGCGAGCGCATCCCGCGGGCGTCGCAGATCCAGCACGCCACCGCGGACCGGTTTCAGTTCGACGTCGAGTACGAGGAAGTGGGCATCTTCCTCAACGTCCGCCCGCGCGTCTCCGCGGGTGCTGAGGAGGTCTCGCTCCAGGTCGTGGGCACCGTCTCCGCCGAGGTGCCCGGGCAGGGTTTGCAGATCGAGGAGCGCACGACGGGCAACATCCTCGCCACCGCGCCGCGCATCAGCGAGCGACAGGTCCAGACCTACGCCCGCATCGCCAACAACACGCCCTTCATCATCGGCGGGCTGATCAGCCGCGACGACACCACCATCAGCAGCGCGGTGCCCTTCTTCGGCGACATCCCCCTGCTCGGACGCCTGTTCCGCCGCGACCGCAGCGAGCAGCTTCGCCGGGAGGTCATCATCGTCATCACACCGTACGTCCTGCCCGACGACCAGATCGTCGGGCGCAACATCCCCAAGGACGACGACCTCTTCGACAGCTTCGGGCACCAGCTCTTCCGCGACGCCTACCGAATCCGCTCGCGCGACGTGTTCGATCTGACCTTCCTGACCGAGAACCGCACCCTCCGTCGCATGCAGCGCATGGCCGACCGCCTCGTCGACGCCCAGCCGCGCCTGCGCCACCGCTACCCCTTCCGCGAGTTCGCCGACGGCCGCATCCCCGGCGAGCACGCGCTGGTCTATCGCCAGATGTACAACGTGGGCATCCGGCGGGAGCTGGACCGGCGCATCGGCCAGGACCAGGTGATCCTCTTCCGCCCCGACGAGGCGATCGACGCCGGGTTCCGCGTCACGTTCTTCGACCGCTACTTCGACCAGGCCACCCGCGAAGCCTGGCGGGCCCAGGGCGAGCCGGAACGCCGCTACCCCGAGGCCGAGCCGCTCGACGCCCTGGGCGACTACGCCCTGGCGCTCACCTTCACCCAGCGCGGCGAGAACATGGCCGACGTCTCCGAGCTGATGGACCAGCCGGTGCCCGAGCTCTACCGCGTCCACGCCCCGACACGCCAGGACTGGAGCCGAAAGCTCTGGGAGCTCAACCAGCCCGACGCCGATGGCCGGCAGCGCTTCACCATCCTCATCCAGCGCCAGCGCGACCTGGAGCGCATCGCCCAGGCGGTGATGCTCAAGCAGATCGTCGAGCTCAACGCCATGGCCGACAGCCAGATGACGCTGCGCAACTTCACCATCGGGCGCAACCTGCTCATGCCCGACATCCGCGACGACGACGTGTTCGTGCTCGACTCGGACGTCGCGCGCTACTTCTTCATCACCGAGATGTACTACCCGCTCCTGCAGCAGGAGCTTCAGCGGGCGTCGCAGGCGATGCACGAGGCGCTGGAGGACCCGGAGTACAGCCGCCTGCTGGGGCCGGGGCGGCGCTGGGAGGATTGACCTCGCGAGCCACGGTGCGCGGCGAGGCATTGCTTATCGTCGGTCCAGCGTAAACGATAGGCGGCGGGAAGCGGCTGGCTCCTGCAGCCGTTCCGCCCGCCGGCTGTCGGTTACGCTGCCGAGGCCGGCCGGCGTTCGGGCGGTGACGGAACACGCGTCGCCCCGGCTACGAACAACTGTGGCCAGCGCTTTCGACGCTTT
>SKPT01000166.1 GCA_007119405.1 Phycisphaeraceae bacterium | reverse complement strand
CGGGGTGCCACGGCTTGACCCGCAGGGCAAGCCGTGCGTCCTGGGCCTGCCGCACGGCTTGCCGCTTCGCGGCCAAGCCGTGGCACCGGCACAAGGACGCACCCGGGGTTCGTGTTGCCGGTTGGTGCGCGTGTGCGGCAGGGCTTATAGTGGGGCCGACATGAGGGAGTGATGATGTGATGGCCGAGCGGCGTCCGAACATTCTGCTGCTTTTTACGGATCAGCAGCGTTACGACACGATTGCGGCGTTGGGCAACGCGGTGATCCGCACGCCGGCGCTGGATCGGCTTTGCCGGGAGGGCGTGGCGTTTGAGCGTTGCTACACGCCGTCGCCGGTGTGCGTGCCGGGGCGGGCGTCGATGGTCACGGGCCTGCCGCCGCATCGCAACGGGTGCTTCGACAACGGGTACCCGGTGGACCCGGGCCTGCCGAGCTTCATGGAGAAGCTGGCGGAGCGGGGTTACCAGACGCATGGGGTGGGCAAGATGCACTTCACGCCCGAGGCGAGGCGGATGTGGGGCTTCGCGTCGCGCGACGTCAGCGAGGAGATGGGCCGGGCGGACGACTTTCGGAAGTTCATCGACGCCCATGGCTACGCGCACGTGGACGACCGCCACGGGGTGCGGAGCGAGATGTACTACATTCCGCAGGTGTCGCAGTTGCCCGCGGAGCTGCACGAGACGCACTGGGTGGCGGACCGGTCGATCGACTTTCTTGAGCGGCGGGATCGCGGTCGGCCGTTCTTTCTGTGGTCGAGCTTCGTCAAGCCGCACCCGCCTTTCGAGAACCCGACGCCGTGGAACAAGCTGTACCGCGCGGCGGAGATGGCTGCGCCGTTTCGGCCGGAGGGGTTCGAGAAGCTTCAAAGCTTCTGGAACCACGTGCAGAACCGGTACAAGTACCGGGGCCACGGCTACGACGAGATGCTGATGCGGACGATCCGGGCGGCCTACTACGCGTGCATCTCGTTCATCGATCACAACGTGGGGCGTATCCTGGCAACGCTGGGCGATGAGCTGGACAACACGCTGGTGCTGTTTTCGAGCGATCATGGCGAGCTGCTGGGGGACTACGGGTGCGTGGGCAAGCGGTCGATGCTGGACGCCGCAGTGCGGGTGCCGATGCTGGTGCGGTTTCCGGGCAGGGCGCGGGCGGGGCAGCGGTGCGAGCGGCCGGTGTCGCTGCTGGACGTTTGGCCGACGGTGCTTGCGGCGGCGGGGACAGTGGCGGGGGCCGGCGCGGAGGAGGCGCGGGTCTGCGACGAGGGGGCGGACCTGGCGGCGGTGGCGGACGGCGGCGTCGCGCGGGAGGCGGTCTACAGCCAGTACCAGTGCGGCGGGCTGGGGCTGTACATGGCGACGACGCGGGATGAGAAGTACATCTATTCGGCGGCGGACGAGCGGGAGTGGTTCTTCGACCTCAAGCGCGATCCGCGCGAGACGCGCGACCTGGCGGCGAACCCGCAGTGCCGCGGGCGCGTCGAGGCGATGCGGGCGCGGCTGATCGAGCGGTTCAAGCGGGACGGATATGAGGAGGCGATCGAGGATCATGGTTGGCGGCGGTACGGCAAGCGGCGCGTCGAGCCGGGGACGGATCGAGGTTTGCTGTTCCAGGACAACGCGGTGACGCAGCAGCGTATCGATGGGCTGGAGGGGTATGCGCGGCCGATCGGGGCGGATGCGGATCCGCTGCGGGACCTGTTGGAGGGTGATTCTTGATTTCTATTGACCTTTGAATGGCCAACTTCACCGGGATCCGGCGCATCGGGGGTGCCACGGCTTGACCGCGAAGCGGCAAGCCGTGCGATCATCGGCAAGCGCACGGCTTGCCCTTCGGGACAAGCCGTGGCACCCCATGACCTGCACCCCACGAGCTTCGGGACAAGCCGTGGCACCCCACGACCTGCAGTGAAAGCGACCATTCAAAGGTCAGTAATTTCCGGTTTCCGATTCGTGATTTTTGATTTGCGCGGGCGGGGGTGCGGGGTTCAGTAGCGGAGGATGGCGGCGATGTCGGGGGCGTTTGGGGGCATGGCGTCGGCGGGCAGGACGTGGACGCGGCCTCTGGTGCGCAGGACGGTCTCGGCGACGTCGTCGACAACGTCGTCGATCTCCGGCTCGTCGAGGGGCTGGGGCGTGATGCGGCCGGTGTCCGGATCGAGCCGGCCACCGACGCGGCAGTCGTGGCGTACGAGCAGGGTGTCGACGCGGGCCTTGACGGCTTCGCGGGCGACGGTGTCGAGCTGGCCCAGGGCCTGGTGGTGGGCCAGGGCGTTGGCGAAACGCTCGCGGAGCTCGGCGCAGCGGCGTGCGTGATGCGGGGCGATGATCTGCCAGGCGAGGTCGCGCAGGCCGGCGGGGTCGAGCTCGCGGGCGAAGGGGTCGACGGCGACGGCGGCGTCGAGCAGGTCGGGGTTGTGGCTGGCGTCGTGGAAGTAGCCGTGGTACTGGCGCTGGGCGGCGAGGATGGTGGGCAGGCGTTCGCGGCAGTGGTGGTCGAGGATGGCCTGGTCGAGGCGCCGGAAATAGCGTTTGAGCTGCTCGTCGCGGGGGTCGGTTTCGCCCTGGCCGTAGATGGTGCGGCGGGTCTTGGTCACGTGGGAGGGCTCGGCGATGGCGGCGGCCATGGAGGTGGGCACGTCCTGGTGGAGGGGGACTTCGTCGAGCGTGTGGCGGTCGCCACGGTAGAGGGCGACGCGGTGCAGGCTCACGCAGAGCACCTGGAAGCGGCTGGTCTCCTGGACCTGGCGGATCAGCGGCTTGACGTGCCAGGAGCGGGCGACGACGGTGACGGGGGGGACGGGGCGTG
>SKPT01000563.1 GCA_007119405.1 Phycisphaeraceae bacterium | reverse complement strand
GCCGTGCGCTTGCCGATGATCGCACGGCTTGCCGCTTGGCGGTCAAGCCGTGGCACCCCCGATGCGCCGGATCCCGGTGAAGTTGACCATTCAAGGGTCAATAATCGTGTTCGTTCGTGTTCACTCCTGGCTTGGTACCCCTTGTCCCTGCACCAGCGTGGCGAGGTTGGAGCGCATCATGGCCTGGTAGCTGTCGTAGCCGTCGCGGCCGGGGTGGCCGATCGGATCCAGGCGCAGCACCTGGACGCCGGTCTCGCGTTGCAGGGCGCGGACGGCGGCGTCGGGGAACTGCGGCTCGGCGTAGACGACGTCCAGCTCGTGGGTGCGGACGGCGTTGATGGCGGCGCGGAGGCGGGCGGGCACGACCTCGCCGCCGGGGCTGAGCTCGACCGGTGTCAGGTGGGCGACGACCTCGAGGCCGTAGCGCTCCGCGAGCAGGTCGAAGGCGTTGTGAAAGGTCACGAGCTGACGACGGGGCACGTCGGCCAGGGCCTGCTCATGCTCGGCGTGCAGCCGGCGAAGGGACTCGGCGACGGCGGCGGCGTTGCCGCGGAAGTGCTCGGCTTGCTCGGGGCGGACGCGGGCGAGCTGCTCGCCCAGGGCCAGGACCCAGCGCTCGGCGAGGACGGGGTCCAGCCAGAGGTGGGGGTTGGGCCCGGCGTGGTGGTGATGATCGTCGTGGTTGTGTGCGTGATCGTGGCTGTGGTGGTCGTCGCGGCCGAGCATCTGGGCCATGGACAGCACGCGGGCGTCGGGGGCGACGCTCGCGGCGGCGCGGTCGGCCCAGGCGTCGAGGCCGAGCCCCACGACGAGGACGATCTCGGCCCGGGCCAGGTCGCGGACGCGGTCCGTGGTCATCTCGAAGCCGTGCGGCGTGGCCCCGGGGGGGACGATCACACCGACATGGCCGTCGGCCTGGTCGCCCACGACCTGGCGGGCGAGGTCGGCCAGCGGGTGGATGCTGGCGACGATGCGCAGGCGCGCGTCATCGGGCTCGGCCCGGTTGCAGCCGGTGCCGGCCGACATCACCGCCGCGGCGAGCGCGGCCAGCAGCAGCGTCGCCCGTTTGGCTGCTCGCGTCCGAAACATGGTCAAGCTCCTGATCGTGCCCGGCGCATAAATGATAACACGTTCTCACTAACAATGCAGCCACGGGCGGTGGGGGCGTCGGATTCTGCTTTTAAGGGTTTATTTACAGCATGGTCGGGCATGGGCCCCGGCCGCGTCGACCCGGCAAGCGGGGTTGATCGCCATGTGGCCCGGGCTACACTTCCGCTCTGCCGAACCCGCGTCGGAGGTTGATCTTGGCCCGCATCGGACTCCTCTCCGACTCCCACGGCCACGCGGCGACGACGCGGCGGGCGGTCGCCCTGCTGCTCGAGCATGGCGTGGATCGACTCGTGCACCTGGGCGACGTGGGCACCGCCGACGTCCTGGACGCCCTGGCGGTCAAAGCCAACGGCGGCGACGGGCAGATGCCCGCCCACGTGGTGTTCGGCAACACCGACTGGGACGTGCAGATGCTCGGCCGGTATGCCCGGGACCTGGGCCTGAGCGTGGACCATCCGCTGGGGATGCTCAGCCTGGACGCCGGGCAACTGGCGTTCTGCCACGGCCACGACACGCAGGCGATGGGCCAGGCGCTGACGGCCGGGGTCCGCTGGCTGTGTCACGGGCACACGCACGAGGCCAGCGACACGCGGCAGGGCGCGACGCGGATCATCAACCCCGGAGCCCTGCACCGGGCGCTGCGCCACAGCGTGGCGGTGCTGGACACGGACGCGGACGAGCTGACGCTGCTGGACGTGCCCGCCTCGTGACGGACCTGCTAAGCTTGCCTCGAAAGAGCGTGCCTCATGGCTGAGCGTCAGAACACGGACACGATCGACGGCCTGACGGTGCGCCCGTTCCAGGCCGACGACCGGTCCGCGGTGGCGCGGCTGTACACCGAGGGGCTGCTGGCCGGGCAGTTGGCGGCCAACGACACGGGGGCGGACATCGACAACATCGAGCAGGCCTACTTCGACGACCCGCGGCACCATTTCTGGATCGCCGAGGTGCAGGGGCAGGTCGTGGGGATGATCGGCGTGGGCTCGGACGAGCGCGACACGGCCGAGATCCGCCGCCTGCGCGTGGACCCGGCGTACCAGGACACGCCGATCGCCCGGGCGCTGCTTCAGACGGCGGTGGCGCACTGCCGGCATCACGGATATCTCAAGGTCGTGCTGGACACGCGCTTCGAGCCCGAGGCCGCGGTGAGCCTGTTCGACCATGTGGGCTTTCAGCACCATCGGACCAAGACGATGCACGGCAAGGAGCTGCTGGAGTTCTTCCTGGACCTGTATCGCCGGCCGGAGCGTGAGAACGATTGACCTGCTCGCGGCCCCACGCCATGACGACTGACGCGCCGCCGTTGACCGCCGCCCAGGAGGAGATGCTCGAGAAGGGCATTGCGCAGTTCAATGCCGGGCAGTGGTTCGAGGCGCATGAGACGTGGGAGGACTTGTGGGGCGAGCTGCCGGGCGGGCCGCGGCGCAAGTTCGTGCAGGGGTTGATCCAGTTGGCGGTGGCGCTCGAGCACACGCGGCGGGGCAACCCGCGAGGGGCGTTGATGCTGCTGGCGCGGGCGGGCAAGCGGTTCGGGACCGAGGCGCCGGCACGGGATCTGGGCATCGACGGCGCCGCGCTGCAGAAGGCGGTCAACGAGCTGCTGCGGCCGCTGCACGATCTGCCGGCCGAGGCGCTGCGGCCGCGGGCGTGGCGGGGGGCGGCGCGGGGGCAGGTGCTGCCGGTGGACCTGAGCGCGGCG
>SKPT01000548.1 GCA_007119405.1 Phycisphaeraceae bacterium | reverse complement strand
TGCTCGGGCCCGTTGGGCGGGCGGTGGGTGTTGACGTTCCAGAGGCAGGTGTCGACGCAGCGCTGGGCGACGGGGAACTGGTCGAGGTCGTAGCTGACGTCGCCCGTGGTGTGGCCGTCAGTCCACGGCGATCCCTTGCCGTAGGCGTCCTTGCCGCGAAAGACCGCGTGGGCGGGCAGCAGCCAGCGGGCGCGGGCGAGCTTCAATCCCTCGGCCGCGGTCGCGGCGACGATCGCGTCGGTCATGTCGCTCAGCGCCACCCCGCGCCGCTCGGCGTACGCGGGATCGACGCGGACGACGTAGGCGTAGCCGTTGGTCGGGCGCTCGTCCGTGCTGTAGGGGCGGACGAGGTTGGGCACGGCCGCGAGCTGGTCGTGGATCCAGTGCCAGTTTTCGCGGGCGTGGGCGTTGGTGGCGTCGAGCTTGCGAAGCTGGCCCAGGGCGAACGCGGCGTTAAGGTCGGTCGTGCGGTACATCCACCCCAGGCCGTGGGTGTGGTAGTCCCGCCCGGCCTCGGGGGGGCGCATGTCGCTGAAGGAGGCGAGCGCCTTGCCGCGGTCGAAGATGGTGTCGTCGTTGGTGACGAAGAAGCCGCCCTCGCCGCCGCAGAGGTTCTTGTTTTGATTGAGGCTGAAGCTCGCGGCGTGGCCGATGGTGCCGACCTTGCGGCCGTTGTGCGTCGCGCCGTGCGCCTGGCAGGCGTCCTCGATGACGGGCAGGCTGTGCCGCTTGGCGATGGCCATGATCGCGTCCATGTCGCAGGCGACGCCCCAGTAGTGCACGACGAGGATGGCGCGGGTGCGCGGTGTGATCGCGGCCTCGACGGCCGCGGGGTCGATGTGCATCGCGGGCCAGTCGACATCGACGAAGACGGGGATGGCGTTGTGATGGATGATGCAGGTGGCGCTGCTGGTCCAGCTCAGGGCGGTGGTGACGACCTCGTCGCCCGCCTGGACGCCCACGCCGGCGACGCACATGTGCAGCGCGCTGGTGCCGGCGTTGGTGGGCATGCAGTGCTTGATGCCCAGCCAGGCGGCGAACTCCTCGCCCAGGGCGCGGACGTGCGGGCCGGAGGCGTGCTGCGGCTGGCGCAGCGAGGCGAGGACCAGGGCCTCGTCCTGCTCGTCGACGGCCGGCCAGGTGTGGAAGGTGAGGTTGGGGTCGACGGCGGGCGTGCCGCCGTGGATCGCGAGTTTGGTGGCCTGGGTGGTGGGGGTGCGTGGCATGGCCCCATCATCGCCGATGCGCGGACCGGGGCAAGGGGAGAATGTTGTCATCGGGTGCAGATCGTTGCACCGGCGGGGCTTCAGCCACCCCCTCCCCTCGGGAGGGGGCAGGGGGAGGGTGTCCCCTGCCACCATGCGTCCATTTCACGCCCCACGGTCTGCTGCAAGGCGGCACACCCGAGAACGCTCACACGCAAGGTGGTGGTCGCAGACGCCCTCCCCCAGCCCCTCCCGGAGAAAGGGGGGCGGAAGCGGTCACCCTCTCAATAACGAGCCGTGCGTCGGCGTCGCGCCAGGCCGAGCGCCGCCAGGCCGAGCATGGCCAGGGTGGAGGGCTCGGGGATGACCTGGTGGACCTGGCCGCCGGCGGCGGCGACGTTGGGGCCGATGTTGGTTGAGCCGAGGACGTAGATTTCGCCGTCGGCGTCCTCGCCGAAGCCGAAGAGGAACAGGCCCAGGCCGTCGCCATCGTTGACGACGAGCTCGCGGATCCAGCCTTCGTCGAGGTCGGCGTAGAAGAGTCGGCCCTGGGGGCTGCCGCTGACGCCGGTGAGGTCGCCGAAGATGTACTTGCCCTGAAGCCGGGGCATGAGCGAGCCGCGGTAGACGAAGCCGCCGATGACGGCGATGCCGTCGCCCTCGTCGAGGATGTTGGTGCGGTTGTTGGCATATTCGAGGACGGGGTCGATCAGGCCGGCGACCTCGACGGGCTCGTCGCTGACGGAGCCGTCGGACTGGTCGAAGAGGTGGCTGCCTTCCTTGACGGCCCAGCCGTAGTTGCCGCCGGCCTCGATGATGTTGACCTCCTCGATCTCCCACTGGCCGACATCGCCGACGATGAGGCGATCGGTGGGGGCGTCGAAGCTGAACTTCCACGGGTTGCGCAGGCCGTAGGCGAAGATTTCGTCGACGGCGGCCGGGTCGCTGAGGAAGGGGTTGTCGGCGGGGACGCGGTACTGGTTGTTGGCGCTGGGGTCGTCGGATGAGCCGGTGGTGAGGCTGGGGTCGAGCGGGTCAATGCGAAGGATGGAGCCGTGGACGTTGGTCAGGTCCTGGCTGTTGCCGCCGTCGCTGTGGCCGGCGCCGGTGTCGTGGGATCCGCCGCCGTCGCCGAGGGCGATGTAGAGGTAGCCGTCGGATTCGCGAAACTTGATGGCCCCGGCGTTGTGGTTGAACTGGGGCTGGTCGATGCGCATGAGCTCGCGTCGCGAGTCGGGGTCGAGCTGGTCGGGGTTGGCGGTGTCGATCTGCCACTCGGCGACGACGCTCTGGTGGTTGTGGTTGTCGACGGGGACGGTGGTGGAGAAGTCGGGGCCGGGCGCGACGGGCTCGCTGGTGTAGGTGTAGAGCTTGCCCTGGCCGGCTGAGCCCGGGTTGGCGAAGTCGGGGTGGAACGCGAGGCCGAGCAGCCCGCGCTCGTCGAAGCCGGCGCTGAGGCTGATGAGATGGTCGCGCACGTCGAGGAAGAGGTCGTTTTGCAGCGCGCCGTTTTTGATGAGGTGGACGCGACCGTCCTGGTCGTAGACGAACAGGCGATCGGAGCCGTCGCCGGCGTGGGTCAGGCCCATGGGCGAGGTCAGGCCGGTGGC
>SKPT01000063.1 GCA_007119405.1 Phycisphaeraceae bacterium | reverse complement strand
GACCGCGAAGCGGCAAGCCGTGCGATTGTCGACAAACGCGCGGCTTGCCCTTCGCGACAAGCCGTGGCACCACTCGGCTCGGGGATTAAGCCAACCTTGGAAAGGTCGATAGCCGCCGCCCGGGGGACGACCGCTAACACGCCGCGGCATCGCGCACGCCCGCGGCCAGGTGCATGATCTGCTGCTCCGTGGCGGTGGGCCCGTCGAGCACGTCCTCGATGCGGCCGCGCCGGAACACGGCGATGCGGTGGCACATGCCCAGCAGCTCGGTCATCTCCGACGCGATGAGGATGCACGCCAGGCCGTCGCGCGCCAATCCGGCGATGAGACGATACAGCTCCGCCCGCGCGCCGACATCCACGCCGCGCGTCGGCTCGTCGATGATCAGCACGCGCGGGTCGATCTCCAGCCACCTGGCGATCGCGACGCGCTGCTGGTTGCCGCCGGAGAGCGTGTCGATGAGCTGGTCCAGCCGGGCGACGCGGATGCCCAGCCGCTTGACCTGCCGCGCCACCGCGGCCCGCTCGCGCCGCTTGCTGATCAGCGGGCGGGCGTAGCGCTTCAGCGACACGAGCGTGGTGTTGACGCCCACGTCCAGGCCCATGACCAGGCCCTTGCGGCGCCGGTCCTCCGAGACGTAGGCGATGCCCAGGTCCGCGGCCTGTCGCGGGTTCCGCGGCGCGATGGGCTTGCCGTCGAGCTCGATACGCCCCGAGCCGCGGCGCAGGCCGGCGATCGCCTCGGCCGTCTCGGTGCGCCCGGCGCCGATGAGCCCCGCGAAGCCGAGGATCTCACCGCGATGCAGCTCGAAGCTGACGCCCTCGCTGTGCCCGGGCACGGTGAGCCCGTCGACGCGCAGGACCACGTCGTCGCTGTGAGCGGGGCGGTCCGGAAACTGCTGGTCGATGTCACGCCCGACCATCATGTTCGCCAGCGCCCGCTCGGTCAGGCGCCGGCGGCGCGGAGCGTCGGGATTGCTCGCAGGCGCGTAAATGTCGTCATGCTCCAGCGCCCGCACCAGCCGACCATCGCGCAGCACGCTGATGCGGTCACAGATGTGCAGCACCTCCGGCAGCACGTGTGAGATGTAGATGATCGCGACGCCGCGCCGGCGAAGGCGATCGATCAGCTCGAACAGACGCTGCACCTCGCGCCGCGTCAGCGCCGCGGTCGGCTCGTCCATGATCAGCACGCGGGCACTCACCGACAGCGCCTTGGCGATCTCGACCATCTGCTGCTGCGCCACCGACAGCGACCCGACGCGCTGCCCGGGGCTGACCTCGCAGCCCAGCGCATCGAGCAGGTCGCGTGCGGCCTGGCGGGTGTAACGCTTGCGCAGCAGCCCGGCCCGCGTCGACTCCCGGCCGAGGAAGATGTTGTCGGCGACCGTCAGGTCGTCGACGAGGTTCAGCTCCTGGTGGATCATGGCGATGCCGCGGGCCTGGGCGTCGGCGGGGCCGGCGAGCTGCATGGGTCGGCCGTCAATGAGGATGCGGCCGGCCGTGGGGTTGATCAGCCCGGCCAGGGCGTTCATCAGCGTCGACTTGCCCGCCCCGTTCTCGCCCACGAGCCCATGCACCTCGCCGGCGCGGAACCCGAGCGTCACGTCCTCGAGCGCGCGCACGGACGGAAAGTCGTGTGTCAGGTTCTCCACGGCCAGCACGGGCGGCGACATAGGCCGCATCATATAAAGCCGCGACCGCTGATCGCGGGGCCGCGGCAGGCGATCATCGGCCCCGGGGTGCCACGGCTTGTCCCGAACCGGCCCCGGGGTGCCACGGCTTGTCCCGAAGGGCAAGCCGTGCGCTTCTCGACGGTCGCACGGCTTGCCGCTTCGCGGTCAAGCCGTGGCACCCAACGCCGTGAACTTCGGTGGTAGGGTGGGTAGAGCGAAGCGAAACCCACCAGCTCGACCGAGAATCCCCGGCGTTCGTGGTGGGTTTCGCTTCACCGGGTGCCACTGACAAGGCCGTCCTCGGCCTTGTCAGTGTCGGATGGCGTGACGGGTCCGCCACGCCGCTCGGCACTGACAAGCTCCGCGGACTCCGCTTGCCAGTGGCACCCCCGCCAAGACCACGGCACGCGGCGCGATCGATCATGCAAATGAAAAACCGCCCCCGATGCCCTACCGATCCGCATGCGCCGGCACCGACCCATGCTCCAGGTACGGCGGCGCGGCCGTCTTGTCCATCACCTCGGCCGTCGCCGGGTTCGCCTTGAGCATCGCCACGATCGCGTCCGGGCCCATCGCCCGCAGAAACGCGCCCATGTCCTGCTCCGGCGAATCGCGGTTCGCCAGGTAATGATCGAACAGCGCGGCCGTGACGTCCGGCACCTTCTCACGCGGGCACTGGCGCAGAAACCACTTCGCCTCGCCCGCCTCGTCGTCGGCGACGATCCACGTGCCCTGGTAGCGGGCGTCCTCCGAGCCGCCGAGCTTCAGCCCATACATGTCCGGCCCCTGCCCCACCCAGCCGATGGTCTTCGTCGCCGCGCGGAAGCACTGCCGCTCGCACCCGGTGATGCCGATCGCCTCGTTCATCTCCCCGTAGCCACGCTGCTCCATCTCCGCGAGCAGCTCCGGCTCAAACTGCTCGCTCTCGGTGTAGCTC
This sequence comes from Phycisphaeraceae bacterium, assembly GCA_007119405.1. The sequence continues at coordinate 207 of SKPT01000063.1, read as the reverse complement.
AGCCGGCAGGTGTGCAGCCCCACGCACGCGCCCGAGAGCACGCGCAGACGTGACGCCGGCTTGCCGTCACGCTCGCCGTGGTGGAAGCGGGCCAGCAGCGCGTCGAACTCGTCCTTCGCCGCCGGGTCGATGTCGGTGAAGATCAGATCCTGGTTGGCGGTGACCATGAGCTGCGTGTCGAAGCTGTCCATGATCTCGCGGATCATG
>SKPT01000118.1 GCA_007119405.1 Phycisphaeraceae bacterium | reverse complement strand
GGCGAAGACGCCGCGCTTGATGGGGAACCATTTCTTGAGCCCGCGGATGCGCAGCAGGGGCTCGGCGCGCGCGGCGGCGGGGCCGGCGGCGGCGGGGGTGGGGGTCTTGTTGTCGGCGTCGGACTTGCTCAAGCCATCGCTCCTGTGGCGGGTGCCACTGACAAGCGGAGTCCGCGGAGCTTGTCAGTGTCGTGTAGCGTTGCGGCACTGGCGGGCAAGCCGCCAGTGGCACCCTGATGGGTCATTTGGCTGCCTCCTGGTGGCGGATGATGCAGGCGTTGCTGTGGCCGGTCAACGTCTCGACGAGCTCGGGGCGGTCGCCGACGTCGCATTTGCCGGCGACGGCCTCGCGGCAGCGTGGGTGGAACGGGCAGCCGGGCAACCGCTGGTAGGGATCGGGCACGGTGCCTTCGATGGCGCGGAGCACGGTCTTGCGCTCGACGGAGGCGCCGGGAATGGACTCGAGCAGGGCCCGGGTGTAGGGGTGCTGGGGGTTCTCGAAGAGCTCGACCGTCTCGGCGAACTCGACGACGCGGCCCATGTACATCACGGCGACCTCGTCGGCGACCTCGGCGACGACGGCCAGGTCGTGGGTGATGAGCATGACGCTCATGTTCAGCTCCTGCTGGAGCTCGCGGATGAGGCGCAGGATCTGGGCCTGGATGGTCACGTCCAGGGCGGTGGTGGGCTCGTCGGCGATGAGCAGGGCGGGCTGGCAGCACAGGGCCATGGCGATGACGGCGCGCTGCCGCAGCCCGCCGGACATCTCGTGCGGGTGCTGGCGGAAGCGTTGGCGGGCGTCGGGGATGCCGACGCGGCTCATCATGTGGATGGCGTGCTCGCGGGCCGCGTGCTTGTCCATGTCCAGGTGGAGTCGGACGGCCTCGGTGATCTGGTTGCCGACGGTGTGCACGGGGCTCAGCGAGGTCATCGGCTCCTGGAAGATCATGCCGATCTGATTGCCACGGATCTTGCGGATGGCCTCGCCGTCGGCGTCGTAGCGGGCGAGGTCGACGTAGTTGCCCCGGCCGTGGAAGTCGAAGAGGATGCGGCCGTCGACGATCCGGCCGGGCCTGTCGACGAGGCGGAGGATGGAGAAGCCGGTGACGCTCTTGCCGCAGCCGGACTCGCCCACGACGCCGAGCGTCTTGCCGCGGGGGATGGCGAGGTCGACGCCGTCGACGGCCTTGACGACGCCGTCGTCGAGGAAGAAGTGGGTGTGCAGGTTCTCGATGCGCAGCAGCGGGCCGGGGGCGGTGGCGGCGTCGGCGGTGGCGTCAGCGACGGGTTGTGCGGGGCTTTGAGCCATCGAGGTTCCTGTCTGCTTGCAAAGGCTGCTTGACCCCCGGGTGTCGGGCGTTCGCACGGCTTGCCCTGCGGGACAAGCCGTGGCACCCATCAACGCTCCTCTTATCCGTGTGCATCGGTGTGCATCGGTGGTTTCCTTCCGCGGCTATCGGGCATACGGGTCGGCGGCGTCGCGCAGGCCGTCGCCGACGAAGTTGAACGCCAGCACCGCGATGACCACGGCGATGGCGGGGGTGATCAGCCAGGGCTGGAGGGCGACGGCCTGGACGGTCTGGGCCTCCTGAAGCAGCACACCCCAGCTCGTCACGGGCGGGCGCAGGCCCAGGCCGAGGAAGCTCAGGGCGGTTTCGCCGAGGATCATGGCGGGGACGGTGAGGGTGAGGCTGACGATGATGTGGCTCATGAACGAGGGCAGGAGGTGGCGGAACATGATGCGGGCCTTGGACGCGCCGGCGAGCATGGCGGCCATGGCGAAGTCCTCCTCGCGCAGCGACAGGATCTTGCCGCGCACCTGCCGGGCCAGCGGCGTCCAGCCGATGAACCCGAGCACGACGGTGATGCCGAAGTAGATCATCAGCGGCGACCAGTGCGAGGGCAGGATGGCGGCCAGGGCCATCCACAGGGGGAGGGTGGGGAAGGCCTGGATGATCTCGATGCCGCGCTGGATGAGGTTGTCGATGGTGCCGCCGAAGTAGCCGGAGATCGAGCCGAAGATCAGCCCGACGACGAAGGTGACGGTGACGCCGACGAGGCCGATGGTCAGCGACACGCGCGAGCCGTAGAGGATGCGGGAGAACAGGTCGTGGCCGATCGAATCGGTGCCGAGCAGGTGGATGGAGGCGTGGTCGGATTGGGGCGGCGGCTCGCCGAGCTCCTGCTCCAGGCGTTCGTAGGCGCTGGTCACGGGCACGGGCTCGCCGACGCCGAAGAGATGGATGTTGGTCTCGAACAGGCCCCAGAAGGTGTAGGTCTCGCCGCGGGCGAAGAGTCGGATGGGGTAGCGCTGGGTGCGGTCTTCCTGGTAGACGCGTCGGCGTTCGACGGGGTGGCGTTCGTTCATCAGGCCGTAGACGAAAGGCATGTGCAGCCCGTCCTCGGAGATGATGCGCAGGCGTTGGGGCGGGGCGTAGGCGTACTCGGCGTTGCGGTAGTCGAGGGTGTAGGGGGCGACGAACTCGCAGGTCAGGCCGACAATGTACAGCAGCACGAGCACGAGGCCGGACCAGACGGCGACCTTGTGCTTGCGGAACTTGCGGACCATGAGGGCCCACTGCGAGGCGGTGAGCTGATCGAGGCCGACGTCCGCCTTCTCGGCCAGCGGGGCGCTGTCGGGCAGCGCTGAAGGGTCGGCGGTGGACGAGGCGTCGTCGCCGGGGAGTTGGTCGGGGCTGTGCTTGGGGTCCATCGAGCTCATCGGTCAGCGCCCCCTCCACATCAAGCCGGGACCGGCGGTCCCGGGGCATCGGCCGCCACGGCTGGACAAGCGATGATCCACATCGCCATCGTGACCTG
>SKPT01000253.1 GCA_007119405.1 Phycisphaeraceae bacterium | reverse complement strand
TGGCGGCACTTCCGCGTGCGGCCGAGGCTCGACGGCGATCCTTGCCACGATCCGATCGCGCGCCCGTGCCCATCCCACGCCGCCGCCCCGGGACCACCGGTCCCGGCGTTGTCAAGGCCTCGGAGAAGCGACCCCTTCCCACAAACCTCTATTTCCTGGCTTCCTCCCTTCCGGGGTTCCTTAGCTGCCTTCTCCGCCTGTTCGCCGGCCGCTCCGCGCGGGCAAGGCCGCACGTTACACTTTCCCCATGCACCGGCCTGGCGACATTCTCATCGATCGTCACCGCATCGACGCCCGCGTCAGCGAGCTGGCGCGTGAGATCACCGCCGACCTGGGCCGATCCGACATCCGAAATCCGAAATCCGAGATCACCCTCGTGCCCATTCTCACGGGCAGCCTCATCTTCCTTGCCGACCTGATCCGTCAGTTGCCCCTGCCCATGCGGATCAAGCTCATCTCGGTGAGCTCTTACCCCGGCGGTGCGACGGAGAGCCGCGGGCCACGCGTCCGCCAGGGCCTGACCGACCTGCCCGCGTCGCTGGCGGGCCAACACGTGCTGGTGGTCGATGACATCCTGGACACGGGGCAGACGCTTTCGCTTGTGCGCGATGAGCTGGCGTGGCGGGAGCCGGCGTCGCTGCGCACGTGCGTGTTGCTGCGCAAGGATCGGCCGCAGGCCCAGGCGACGCCCGTGGACTACGTCGCCTTCGACATTCCCGACCGCTTCGTCGTGGGGTACGGCCTGGACCACGACGACTACCACCGCAACCTGCCGGACATCGTCGAGCTTCATCCCGCCACGGCCAGGCAAGCGCGCATCGGAGGCGCGCGGGGCGTTGCGCCATGACGCGCTGGCGTGCCGAGGGGGCCGCCGAGCCCGTCGACCAGGACGTCCTGGCGCTGCGCGCCGCGGCCATGCTGCCGCGCCAACTGCTCCAGGGCGGCGAGCTGATCATCCTGCTGCTCAAGCCCAGCCCGTGGTTCATCGTCCTGGCGCCGCTGCGCACGCTGGTGGCGATCGCGGCGATCACGACGGCCCTGGTCTACCTTGGCGAGATCGTGCCGCTGGGCGTGCCGTCGCGCGACCTGATCCTGGTGGGCGTGGCGCTGATCGGGGCGAGGCTGTTCTGGCAGTTCCTGGAATGGCTCAGCCGGGCCTACGTGCTCACCGACCAGCGCATGATCGCCGTGGCCGGCGTGCTGCGCATCAGCATCGTCGAGGCCCGGCTGGCGCAGATCCAGCACACGCGGCTGGAGTTCAGCGTGCGCGAGCGGCTGTTCAACCTCGGCAGCATCGCCTTCGCCACCGCCGGCACGATGTTCCACGAGGCGTGGTGGCAGATGCTCGCCGACCCGCTGGACGTGCATCGCGTGGTGGTTGACACGCTGCGGCGGTATAAGCCGTGAGAATGCAGAATGCAGAATGCAGAATGCAGAATGCAGAATGCAGAAGGCAGAATGCAGAATGCAGAAGGCAGAAGGCAGAGTTAACGCCCGTCCTGAGCGAGTCCGCGAGCGAAGGGCGGGATTTCTGATTGTCAATTGCCGATTGCCGATTGCCGATTGCCAATTTCTGATTTCCGCATTCCGCATTCCGCATTCCGCATTCCGCATTCTGCATTCTGCATTTTGTTTATGATGATCTCATGCCCCAGTCGTCCCGCACCGCCCTCAGCCCCGCCAACCGCCTGGGCCTGGACTACCGCGCCGAGGCCCGCACGCTGCCGTACGCCGGGCCCATCGTCGATGTGCACGTGCACCTTCAGAACGTCGCGTGTGCCGAGCTGTTCTTCGAGGTCGCGGCGCTGTACGGCGTGGGCAAGGTTTGGTCGATGACGCAGCTCGAGCAGGTCGACGCGATGCGCCAGCGCTTCGGCGAGCGCATCGACTTCATCGCCGTGCCCAACTACGCCGACCGTGAGAACGACCCGGCCGTGTTCACCACCGACTGGCTGCGGCGGATCGATGCGTTCGCGGAAAAGGGCGTGCGCGTGTGCAAGTTCTGGGCGGCGCCGCGCGGGCGCGACTGGGACGCCGAGGCGATGCGCCTCGACTCGCCGGCTCGCTTCGAGCAGATGCGCCTGGCGCGGTCGCTGGGGATGACGTTCATGGCCCACGTCGCGGACCCGGACACCTGGTTCGCCACGCATTACGCGGACGCGGGCAAGTACGGCCGCAAGGATGAGCACTACGACGCGTTCCGCCGGGCACTGGACGCGTTCGGGGACGTGACGTGGCTGGCGGCGCACATGGCGGGCACGCCGGAGGACCTGGAGCGCTTGCAGGGGCTTCTCGACGACTACCCGCGGCTGTACATTGACACGTCGGCGACGAAGTGGATGGTGCGCGAGCTGTCGCGGCATGAGCCGGGGGCGCTGGCGGATTTCCTGCGTCGCAACGCCGGGCGGGTGCTGTTCGGCTCGGACATCGTGGCGACGGAGGCGAACATGGACTTCGACCTCTACGCCAGCCGGTACTGGTCGCTGCGGACGCTGCTGGAGACGCGATATGACGGGCCGAGCCCGATCGTGGACCCGGACCTGCCGCTGCTGGACCCGTCGCTGCCCGAGACCGCCACGGCGGAGCTGCGGGGCGTCGGGCTGGACGACGCGACGCTGGCGACGCTGTACCACGACGCGGCGGCGAGGGTGCTCGATTTCTGATTGCTGATTTCTGATTGCTGATTTGCGGGGCGGGGGGCCGCTTGCGGCTTTGCGAAGCCGAACGCGTCACCCAGATGCCTAAAAATGGCGCATCGGTGTGCATTCGTGAGTGATATGACTAATTTTTAGGCATTGCAATTATGGACTTGCAAACAAAACG
>SKPT01000007.1 GCA_007119405.1 Phycisphaeraceae bacterium | reverse complement strand
CTGGGTGGCACGGCTTGGCCCGGAAGGCAAGCCGTGTGTTGGCGGCGTGTCGCCCGGCTTGCCGCTTCGCGGACCAGCCGTGGCAGCCGCGCCGGCAGCGTGCGCTTCGTGGCTTGCGGGGTAGAAGTCCGCCAGGCAGATCACGCTGCGCGCCCCGGCCACGAGGCGGCGCGGGTCCAGGCGCGTCTCGAGGTTGACGGCCAGGTAGTGCATCTGGCCGTGCGCGCCCTCGGCGATCCATTGTCGAACGACGTGCGCCCAGGCGCTGGGGCCGGCCTCCGCGACGCCCGCCAGCGCGAAGCCGTGGACGCGGGCCAGGCGGGTGACGTCGGATGGGGCGGGCGCGTCGGTCACAGTCGCAAGTGTAGGCGCGATCGCGGGGGGCTTGTTGGCGGGCAGCGATCGCCGCCGCAAGATGGCCGTGGCCGCCTCTGCTATCATCGCCGCATCGCCTTGGTAAGGAGCCGACCATCATGGCCAAGAAGGGTTCGCGGAAGAAGTCCACGAAGAAGAAGTCGACCAGGAAGAAGCCGGCCGCCCGTCGCAACGCCGACGTGCTGCTGATCGCCAACGGGGACCTGCGACTGAGCGCCAACCAGAACTGCTGGGCGGCGCAGAAGCAGATGGAGGACGCGCTGACCGCGGCCGTCGAGGCCCAGGGGCGGCGGCTCGTGCGGGCGCATCCCTACAAGGAGGACGAGGGCCACGGGTTCATCGGCTCGCAGAAGGAGGGGATGCAGGTCTTTCGCGGGGTGGACCCCAAGGCGCCGCTGATCGTCGCCGAGTCGGTCTGGCAGTACTCGCACCACATCCTGCACGGGCTTATCACGCACGAGGGGCCGATCCTGACGGTGGCGAACTGGTCGGGCACCTGGCCGGGGCTGGTGGGGATGCTCAACCTCAACGGCTCGCTGACCAAGGCGAACGTCAAGTATTCCACGCTCTGGAGCGAGGACTTCTCCGACAAGTACTTCACCGGCCGGCTCAAGAAGTGGCTGGACACCGGCAAGTGCTCGCACGCCACGAGCCACGTGACGAAGCTCGGGAACGTCACCGTGCCCGGCAAGGCACGCAAGGTGGGCGAGCAGCTCGCGCGCGACCTGCAGAAGAACAAGGCGATCATGGGCGTCTTCGACGAAGGTTGCATGGGGATGTTCAACGCCATCATCCCCGACCATCTGCTCAACCCCACGGGTGTTTACAAGGAGCGCCTCAGCCAGAGCGCCCTTTATTACGAGACGACGCAGGTGAGCGACCGCGAGGCCCACGACGTGCGCTGGTGGATGGGCGAGCGCGGCATGACGTTCCACACCGGCCCCACGCACGAAACCGACCTCACCGACGAGCAGATCCACGACCAGTGCAAGATGTACATCGCGGCCGCGCGCATCGCGGACGACTTCGGGTGCGACTGCATCGGCATCCAGTACCAGCAGGGGCTGAAGGATCTGCTGCCGGCGTCGGACCTGGTGGAGGGGACGCTGAACAACGGCGAGCGTCCGCCGGTGCGCAGCCGGGACGGGTCGCGCGTGCTTTACGAGGGCAAGCCGGTGACCCACTTCAACGAGGTGGACGAGTGCGCCGGGCTCGATGGGCTCATGACGCAGCGGGTCCATGAAGCGCTGGGCCAGCCGACGGAGAACACGCTGCACGATCTGCGCTGGGGCGACCGGGACGCGTCGGGCACGACCAGCGAGTACGTGTGGGTGTTTCTGATCTCGGGCAGTGCTCCGCCGGCGCACCACATTGGCGGGTGGTCGGGCTCGGAGGGCTTCCGCCAGCCGGCGATGTATTTTCCCAACGGCGGCTCGACGCTGCGGGGGATCGCCAGGCCGGGCGAGATCGTCTGGTCGCGTGTCTACGTCGAGAACAATCGCCTCAAGATGGACCTTGGCCGCGCCGGCGTGATCGAGCTGACGCGGGAGGAAACGCAGCGGCGGTGGGACGAGACGACGTGGCAGTGGCCGATCATGCACGCGGTGACGTACGGCGTCACGCGGGATCAGATGATGGCCCGGCACAAGGCGAACCACGTGCAATGCGTCTACGCCAACAGCGCGCGGGAGGCGGATGCGGCGCTGCTGACGAAGGCGGCGATGGCCGAGGCGCTGGGCATGGAGGTGGCGATCTGCGGGACGCGGAAGGGGGGCCGGGCGTGGGGGTGAAAGCGATCGGTGCCGACGACTGGCGGTGAGATCGTGTTGGTGGGCGCCGGCGCTCGTGGCCCCGCGTCGCCCCCAGGGCGACGGCCAACGGGCGCCTCGCACGCGCGGGCGGCCAGGCCGGCGGCACATCCAGGCGGTACCATGACCCTGGCCGCGCCGATCGTTGAGCACCGCATGGCCGTGCGGTGCACAGGCCGCTTGGAAGCCGACCCGTGCGATATTCGACCTCGCTGCTGACGGTGCTGGTGCTGCTGCTGGCTGCGGCGTCGGCGGTGGCTGACGATGCGCCCGCCGACCTCGCGGCCGAGCCCGACCCTGGCCCCGAGCGTGCCCTGGGGGCGGTCCAGCACGAGGCGCGGCTGGCGAGCCTGGCGGGAACGTGGAGGACGACGCTGGGCAACCAGCTCATCCGGATGACGTTCGACCAGGACGGCGGCTTCGCGCTCAACGGCCGGCGGGGCACGTTCACGCTCGAGCGCCAGACGCTGAGCCTGCACGTCGGCGAGGAGACGACCGTCTACCAGTTCACCAAGCCGTCGCGCAACGAGCTGACGGTCACCGGCGGCGACCTGGCGGAGCCGGTGACGTTCACGCGGCAGCTCGACCGGGGGCGGTTGCTGCTGCGGCTGTTCGACACGCCGCCGGAGCTGATGCTGGATCGGCTGTACCGGATTCTGTTCATCATCGTGGTGGTGGCGGTGGCGCGGCTGGCGATCGGCGGGGCGAAGTGGGCCAGCCAGTGGGCGGTGGCGAGCGAGCGCGGTCCGCTGCGGGGGCTGTACCGGCGCGGGCACAACCGGGCCCGCACGATCCACGTGCTGGTGCTGAACCTGCTCAAGTACGTGGTCTACTTCACGGCCTTGGGCATGATTCTCTCGGAGCTGGGCATTCATTACGCGGCCTACCTGGCGTCGCTGTCGGTGATCGGCCTGGCGATCGGCTTCGGGTCGCAGGGCCTGGTGCAGGACATGGTCACGGGGTTCTTCATCATCTTCGAGGGGCAGTTCGACGTCGGCGACGTCGTGGAGGTCTCGGGCCAGACGGGCGTGGTGACGGAGCTGGGCCTGCGCATGACGCGGGTGCGCAACTACCTGGGCCAGAGCGTGGCGATCCCGAATCGCAACATCGCGATGGTGGGCATGTACCGTCACGGGGCGCAGTTGGCGTGCGTGGACGTGGCGGTGGCGTCGGCAGCCGACGCGGGGCCGGCCAAGCAGCACCTGGCGACGCTGGCGCGCGAGCTGGGGCGTCAGTTCGAGGGGGTGATCCTGGGCGAGGCGAGCGTGACGGGGCCCCTGACGCTGGCGACGGGCGAGCATTTCGTGCGGCTGGAGGCGCCGATCTGGCCGGGGCAGACGTGGGTGATCGAGCAGCAACTGGTGCCGCGGCTGCGCGAGCTGATGCAGCGGCAGGAGCTGACGATCGCGGGGGATCGGATCGCGGTCTTCTACCACGGGCGGGAGGTGATGCCGGCGACGCGGCGGGGGCGTTCGCCGCTGGCGCGGGTGGCGACGCCCAAGGCGGAAGGCGCCTCGACGGGTTGACAGCCGACCTGATCGGGATGTTTCACCCGCAGCCTGGCCGTGCGCCTGTGGTGATTGGGCGCAATCCCGACCTTCGCCTCGCTCAGGTCGGGCGTCTATCATGGTGATTTCCGTTCGTGCGACCGCGTGCTCACCATGCCTGACAGCGTTGACACACCCGTTGCGAGCACCGACCAAGGCGACGCCGCCGCGCCCGCGTGGCGGACGAACCTGCGTCGGCTGGGGCCGGTGGGCGTGCTGGGGGTGATCGCGCTGACGCTGCCGCCGCTGGGCGGATTCCTGCTGCTGGGGACGATGGTGTGGGTGGGGCCGTTCCTGGCGGAGCTGGGCGGGCTGGGCGTGACGATGTACGTCAGCGGGTTCATTCTGCTGGCGGGCCTGGCGCTGCTGCCGACGTACGCGCAGGCGCTGCTGGGCGGCTATGCGTTCGGATTCGCGGTGGGTTTCCCGGCGGCGCTGGCGGGGTTCCTGGGCGGGGCGCTGCTGGCGTACGCGCTGGCGGGGCGCATCGCGGGGCAGCGGCTGATGACGCTGGTGCACGAGAAGCCGAAGTGGAACGCGATCCACAAGGAGCTGGTGGGCTCTGGGTTCTGGCGGACGCTGGGGATCGTGACGCTGATCCGCCTGCCGCCGAACTCGCCGTTCGCGGCGGTGAACGTGGTGATGGCCTCGGCGCGGGTGGCGTGGGGGCCCTACGCGCTGGGCACGGCGGTGGGCATGGCGCCGCGGACGGGGGCCGCGGTGTTCCTGGCGCACAGCGTGGGCACGTTCGACACGAGTCAGCCGAGCTGGATGCTGGTGGCGGGGGTGGTCAGCTCGATCGTGGTGGTGATCGTGATCGGGCTGCTGGCGAACCGGGCGGTGAATCGGATCGCGAACGGCCGGGGGCGGGCGGATGATCAGGTGCAGGGCGGCGAAGGGTAAGGCGGGCGGTGGGCCGGTGCTGTGCAGGCAGGCTTGGACCTGCTTGAGGCAATCCCGGCCTTCGCTCCCGGTGGTCGCTCAGGTCGGGCGTTGATGGTGTGATGCGCGGGTGGGGCCGTGGAGGTTGCTCATGTCTGAGTTCGATGGTCTGCATGTGGATTTGTCGAGCATTCACCGGTTGAGCCGGGCGCGGACGCGCTCGATCTCGGCGGAGAACCCGACAGGCGAGAAGGGCAAGGGGGGGATGGCCCGGCCGGACCCGCACCAGGGCCCGGCGCGGAAGCTGGGACGCGGGTGGAAGGTGGCGCCGGCGGTGCGGATCGAGGCGGGGCAGACGTTCACGGTGGCCGACATTGAAGGCCCGGGGGCGATCCAGCACATCTGGATGACGCCCACGGGCCCGTGGCGCTTCTCCATTCTGCGCGTGTACTACAACGACCAGGAGCATCCGAGCGTTCAGTGCCCCGTGGGCGACTTCTTCGCCTCGGGCTGGGGCCACCGCGATGAGTATCACCCGGTGAACTCGGCGGCGATCTGCGTCAACCCGGGCAGCGCGTTCAACAGCTACTGGCCCATGCCCTTTCACCAGCGCTGCCGGATCACGCTCGAGAACATCGGCGTCGAGACGATGACGCTGTTCTACCAGGTCAACTACGCGCTGAACGACGTGCCGGCCGACGCCGCCTACTTTCACGTCCAGTTCCGGCGGGTCAACCCGCTGGCGTACAAGGACGTTTACACCATCCTCGACGGCGTGCGCGGGCGCGGGCACTACGTGGGCACCTACCTCGCGTGGGGGGTCAACAACAACGGCTGGTGGGGTGAGGGGGAGGTCAAGTTCTACCTCGACGGGGACTGGCCCGAGGGTGAGGACGTCGCCGAGCGCGGCGGCGGGGCCTTTCCCACGATCTGCACCACGGGCACCGAGGACTACTTCTGCGGCAGCTACAACTTCGAGAACCGGGCCACGCGGCAGTACCAGCCGTTCAACACGCTCTACGCGGGCATGCCGCAGGTCATCAAGCCCGACGGGCTCTACCGCAGCCAGCAGCGATTCGGGCTCTACCGCTGGCACATCCCGGACCCGATCCGCTTCGAGCGGGAAATCGCGGTGACGGTCCAGGCGCTGGGATGGCGCAGCGAGGGGCGGTATCTGCCGTTGCAGGATGACATCGCGTCGGTGGCGTACTGGTATCAGCAGTTGCCCAGCCAGGCGTTCGCGGCGCTGCCGGAGCGCGATGCGCTGGAGGTGCTTTAAGCGCGTGCGATTCAGAATCCCGCGGCCTGGCCGTCCTTGCGGTGGTCGGAGCCGGCGGTGTAGGTGGCGGGCAGTTTCTGGATGAGCTGGGCGCCGCCGAAGTAGGCACTGGCGGTGGTGATGTCGTGGCCGCGCTGCTCGAGGCTGGCGACGACGGCGGGGTCGAAGCCGTCTTCGAGGGCGAGCTTGAAGTCGGGTGTGACGTGCCAGCGTGGGGCGTCGGAGGCGGCCTGGGGGTGCTGGCCGGCGCCCGAGCACCGGAGGATCATCTGGACGTGTCCCTGGGCCTGCATGTGCCCGCCCATGACGCCGAAGGCCATGAGGGGCTGATCGGCGCGTGTGGCGAAGCCGGGGATGATGGTGTGGAAGGGGCGTTTGGAGCCGGCGACCTGGTTGGGGTGTCCCGGTTCGAGGGTGAAGCCGGCGGCGCGGTTCTGCATGGCGATGCCGGTGTCGGGGATGACGACGCCTGAGCCGAAGCCTTCGTAGTTGGACTGGATGAACGAGACCATGAGGCCGTCGGCGTCGGCGGCGGCGAGGTAGACGGTGCCGTGGTCGACGGCGAGGTCGGCGGGCGGGTGCTGGGCGGTGTCGAGGCGGATGGTGCGGGCGCGGTGGGCCAGTCGCTGGCGATCCAGCAGCCAGTCGAGGGCCACCTGCATATGGTCGATGTCCGCGACGTGGGCGAAGGCGTCGGCGAAGGCGAGCTTCATGGCCTCGACCTGGAGGTGGACGGCGTCGGCGCTGTCGAGGTCGTGGGCGCGGATGTCCAGGGCCTGGAGGATGCCCAGGGCGATGAGCGCGGCCGCACCCTGGCCGTTGGGCGGGATCTCGTGGACGCGCACGTCGTAGTGATCGATGGCGATCGGCTCGACCCAGTCGGTGGTGTGGCTGGCGAGGTCGTTCTCGGTCATCAGGCCGTCGTGGGCGCGGGCGTCGTCGGCGATGCGGCGGGCGATGTCGCCGTGGTAGAAGGCCTGGCCGCGGCTGTCGCGGATCGCTTCGAGCGTCGCGGCCATGGCGGCGCAGGCGAAGCGCTGGCCGGCGGCGGGGGCGTGGCCGTTGACGAGGAAGGTGTCGCGCCAGGTGGGGAAGTCGCGGTAGGCCTCGGCGGCCTGGGCCCACTGGCGTGCGATGATGGGCGAGAGGGGGTAGCCGCGACGGGCGTAGTCGATGGCGGGCTCGAAGAGGCCGGCGAAGTCGAGCCGGCCCATCGCTTCGTGGAGCGTATCCCAGAGGTGCACGGCTCCCGGGACGGTGACGGCGTCCCAGCCGCGGCTGGGCATGATCGTGTGGCCGGCGAAGTGGTCGGGCGTCCAGGCGGCGGGCGATCGTCCCGAGCCGTTGAGGCCGTGGAGCCGCCGGCCGTCGTGGATGATGGCGAAGGCGTCGGAGCCCAGGCCGTTGCTCACCGGTTCGAGGACGGTCAGGGCGATGGCGGTGGCCAGCGCGGCGTCGACGGCGTTGCCGCCCTCGCGGAGGATGTGCACGCCGGCCTGGGCGGCGAGCGGCTGACTGGTGGCGACGATGTTGTCGGCGTAGAGGTGCGGGCGGCTGGTCATGGGGGGAGTGTAATGCAGAATTCAGAATTCAGAATGCAGAAGCAGGAGGTGCGGAGGGTATGGGGATGTGATGCGTGCCCTTCGCGTCTTCGTGGCTAATCGGTGTCGCGCTCGTCCACGCCGGCGGCGGCGCAGAGTTCGCTGGGGGTGCACCATTGGAGGCGGTCGCCGAAGCGCTCATGCATGCGTCGGCAGGTCTCTTCGAGGACCTTGAAGCCCAGCCCGGTGTTCAGGCAGTTGAGCGTCTGGCCGTGGACGGTGAAGACGATGGATCGGCCGTGCTCGACATCGTCGATGAATGAGCCGGCTTCGAGGTCGTGGGTGATGAGGCGGTCGACGGCCATGGCTTCGCTGCCGCGGCCGTGGGCGTAGAACCAGAGCGGGTCGATGATGGAGTGGATGTCGAAGACGCGGCTGGGCGGTGCGTCGTTGGTGTTGGGGGGGCGATCCGGCCCTTCGCTCGCCGACTCGCTCAGGGCCGGCGTTAACGGGGCTGAGTAAATCGCTTCCGGCGCGCGGCGGGTCTTCGATGCGTGGCTGATGGGCGGGGAGCCGGTGAAGATGAAGCTGTCGGTGACGCCGGGGTTGAAGTGCCGTTCGACGTCGAGCAGGACGCGGGCGAGGGTGGCGCGGTGGTGGCCGTTGGTCAGGCTCTTGCCGGCGGCAATGTTGGAGGGGTCGGGCATGCCCCCGAGCGTCAGGCCGTGGGGCGCGATGCCGACGTTGTGCAGGATCTGGTAGGCGGTGCGGAGGTAGTCGGCGAGCTCGTCGGTGCGGCGGTCGCGGCAGAGCGCGCTGACCCAGTGCGTCTCGGCGTGGGGCAGCAGGGCGCCGCTGTCGGGGAGGATGGCCATGGTGTGGGTGAGGATCTCGGGCGTGATGTCGAAGCGGCCCTGGAGGCGATCGCGGACGATGGCGTTGAAGCGGGCCAGCTCGTCGTCGCTGTAGCCGCGGACGTGCTGGTCGATGCGGCCCCAGCCGGCGGGGTAGGGCAGGTAGGTGAACTTGCCACGGATGTTGAAGCGTTCGGCGATGTCGGCGAAGCGTTCGAGCTCGTCGAGGCGGAAGCGAGGGTTGCGCTCAAGCTCGCGCCAGCCGAAGACGTAGGCCGGTTCGGCCGGCTCGTAGCCGAAGACCGCGTGGGTGGCGCGGCTCATGTAGATGGCGTTGACGGGCACGTCGTCGACGATGAGGCAGATGCGGATGGGGGGCTCGGGCATGGGGGGCATTTTAATGCAGAATTCAGAATGCAGAATGCAGAATTCAGAATGCGGGAACTTGGGGGGCGGGGCGGCCGGTCGGCGTTATCATGGGAGCCATGATTTACCAGGCCCTGGTCAGGCGTGCGGCGGAATTTTCGAGTCAGGTGCTCTTCGAGCTGCCCGATGCGGCGACGTGGCGGGCCGAGCTGCCCGAGCGGCGTCGGCGGTGGCGCGAGATGCTGGGCCTGGACCCGCTGCCGCAGCGCACGGAGCTGCACGCGACGGTCACCGGCGTGCTGGAGCGCAACGACTACGTCGTGGAGAAGCTGCACTACCAGGCGCTGCCGGATTGCCGCATCCCGGCGAACCTGTACCTGCCGCGCCAGCGCGAGGGGAAGCTGCCGGCGGTGATCTACGTGTGCGGGCATTCGCCGCGGGCGAAGTTCGCCTACCAGCAGCACGCGCGGTGGTTCGCGCGGCACGGCTACGCGTGCATGATCCTGGACACGATCTGGGCGGGCGAGTGCGAGGGCCTGCACCACGGGATCTATTTCCACGACCGCTGGCACTGGTACAGCCAGGGCTACACGCCGGCGGGCGTGGAGGTGTGGGCGGCGATGCGGGCGATGGACTACCTGGAAACGCGCGACGAGATCGACGCGTCGCGCTTCGGGATCACGGGCAACTCCGGCGGAGGGTCGATCTCGTGGGACACGGCCGCGGCCGATGAGCGCGTGAAGGTGGCGGCGCCGTCGTGCCAGACGGGGACGGTGGAGCAGCACGTGCGCGATCGCACGGTCGACAACCATTGCGACTGCACGTTCTGGACGAACCTGTACGGCTGGGACGCGGCGGACATCGCGGCGACGATCGCGCCGCGGCCGCTGCTGATCGCGGCGCAGCGCGAGGACTCGCTGTGGCACGGCTACGCGTTTCACGACGTCTACGAGCGGGCCAGCCGGGTGTATCGGCTGCTCGGCGCGGCCGAGCGGATCGAGCTGGTGGAGGACGGGGCGGTGCACGGGTACACGCCGCGGACGCGGCTGGGGGTGTTCTCCTGGTTCGACAGGCATCTGCGCGGGCTGGACAGGCCGGCGACGCAGGACGTGGATGACGCGAACGAAGCGGACGCGGACCTGGCGGTGTTCGACGGCATGAAGGTGCCGGCGGAGGACCGGATGAAGGACGTGGACCGGTTCTTCATCTCGCTGCCGGAGCCGCCGGCGGTGACGGAGCAGGCACAGTGGCGGGCGCATCAGGCCGAGGCGCTGGCGCGATTGAAGGCGACGACGCTGCGGCCGACGCTGGCGGCGGTGGACGGCCGCCCGCCGCAGGCCTCGGCGCACGGTCGGGGGATGCAGAGCGGTTGGCGGCATCGGCGGTACGACTTCGAGGTTGAACCGGGCCTGGGCGTGAGCATGCACGTGGCGACGCCGGCGGTGGCGGTGGTGGACGCGCCGGGGGACGACGTGTCGCGTCAGGGCGCGGCCGCGGGGGTGGGTGAGATTGAGCGCGTGCTGGTGGCGGCGCTGCCGGCGGAGGCGCGGCAGGGCGGGGTGTCGCCGGCGCTGGGCAGGGGGATCTCGCCGGCATCGGGCACGGCGCTGGCGGCGGTGGAGGTGCGCGGCCGGGGCAACACGTCGATCGGGCCCGGGTTGCACTGGTCGCTGCGGCGGACGTATCCGCTGCTGGGCCAGACGCTGTGCGAGCGGCAGGTGCATGACCTGCTCGTGGGGCTGCGCGTGCTGCGCCAGGTGCTGGGCGTGGAGGAGGTGGCGTTGTACGGCCGGGGCGAGGATGCGGTGCTGGCGGTCTACGCGGCGCTGCTGGATGAGCGGGTGACGGAGGTGGTGCTGGAGAAGCCGGTGGCCAGTCATTGGGACGGTGGGCCGGAGATGCTGGCGGTGCTGAAGGTGGGCGATCTGCCGCACAACCTGGCGCTGGTGTGGCCGCGGCCGGTGACGTTTGTGGGTGAGGAGCCGGAGGCGTATGCGTACACCCGGTCGGTGTATGAGTGGTGCGAAACGGACGAGGCGCTGCGGGTGGTGCCGGGGCTTGATGCCTGGGCGCGGGGGGAAGGGG
>SKPT01000653.1 GCA_007119405.1 Phycisphaeraceae bacterium | reverse complement strand
TTCACCGACGGGACGTTTCTTGGAAATGAAGAGGGGCCCAATCACTTTGGCATCTACAGGTTGGATGGAGACTATTACATCGAGTTACAAGGTCGCGAACCGGGCAACATGACCCTGCTGCTGCCCGGCGATGCGGTGCGGCACGCGCTGCTGGGCGTGGGTGGGTTGATGCTGCTGCGGCGGCGAGGGCCACGCGGCGCGAGATTCGGGTAAATCTGCGGCGACCGGCGCGGCCACTTGCGCCCGACGCGCAGGGGGCCCTGTTGCCTATGCGCCGAAGGTGTTGGCGGAAGCGCATCATGGGCGACTGCGCCGCAGCAGCGCCATTGCCCCGAGCCCCAACAGCGCCAGCGAGCCCGGCTCCGGCACGCTCTGCGAACCGCCGCCGACGAGCAGTTGCACCAATGGCGCCACGTCGCCGGTGTCGAAGGCGCCGTCCCGGTTGATGTCGCCCAGCGCGATCATCGTCTCCTGATCGATGCCATACTGGCTCATGTAGCTGCCGGGGTCGGTCAATGCCAGGATGAACGGCGCCACGTCGCCAGTGTCGACGACGCCGTCGAGGTTCATGTCGCCGAGCAGGTAGAGCGTGGCGAGGACGCGATCCGGCTCATGTCGCACCAAGGCGTGCCATCGGCCGACGACCGCATCGTCAAGCACCACGGTGAACTGGCCATCGATGCCGGCGGCTGTCAGCAGCGTGAGCTCGTCGTGGACCGGGGCCCCGGGCGCCGGGGCGAGCGCAAGCGTTCCGCCGAGGCTGGCCAGGCCGTCAACCTCGACCCACCCGTGGCCGGCCCCGTGGATGCCGATGCTCAACGTCGAGCCGGCCTCGAGCTCCAGGTCGCCGGCGATGCTGAGCTGCCCGGCACTTGCCAGCGCAACCCGGCCGGCGCTGCTGAGCGTTCCAACCTCCAAGCGGCCGTCCAGCACGTCGACGCGACCGGTCGGCCGCACCAGCACGGTGCCGGCGACCTCGACGATCGCCTGCTGATCGATGCCCAGGCTTCCCGTGGCGCCGCTGACGTCGCCGACGCGCAGCTCGGAGCCGACTTCCAGCCGGCTCTCGGCGTCGCGAATCTCGACCTGGCCAACGGCCGCGGGGCCCCAGCCGATGTTCATCACCTCGCCGATGACGACGCGCCCACCGTCGCTGACGGTGAGCGTGGCCTGGCCGTTGACCGCCACGGTCATGCGGTCGAGCTCCAGTGCCGAGGCCTCGCCGGCGACGGCGACGCTGGCGACGTCGGCCAGGTTGTAGGCGGCGGCGACCGAGTAGGCGGTGACCCGACCGCCGTCGAGGATGTCGAGCGACGCGGCGGGCCCACCGCTGGCAAAGTCCGCCCCGAACGCCCCACCGCCGATGCCCATGATCCCACCCATGTGCCCCTCGATGAGCATCGGGCGCACGGGCACGCCACTGAGCGTCGCACCGGCAGGCAAGTCCACCACCGCCGAGCCCTGCACCAGCAGCGTGCTTCCCACGTTGACACGCGCCCCGTCCGCGACGCGCAGCAGCGCGGCCGCGGCGTCGCCGGCCTCGCGCCCGTCGAGCTCGAGCCGGTCGGCGACGTGCCAGCGGCTGTCCAGGTTCCGCACCTCGGCGAGGCCGGCGTCGTCCGCGCCCGCGAGGATCGTCGCGCCCGTGCTGCCGAGCACGCCGCCATCGGCCACAAGCAGGGCATTGTGCAGCTCAATGTCCGCCTCGACGCTCAGGGCCGCTCCCGCCCCGAGCAGCGCGAGGCGCTCGGCCAACAGCAGTTCGCCGATCGTGTGCGCGCCGCTGTCCAGCGTCACCAGCCAGCCGTCGCTCGGCCGCGTGGGGCTGGCGCGGCGATCGATCACCACTGCGTCGCCGGCCCCGGGCAGCGCCGGAGCGCTGGACCAATGCTCGGCCAACACCCAGGCGCCATCGTCATCGCTGAGCCAGTGGACCTCGGCCGCCTCGGCCATCGGCCCGGTGACACCTGAAGCCACGAGGATCACGACCGCCCCTGTCCAAGGTTTCATGTTCGCCCTCCAGTCGAGAGATGCCGGCGGGCGGTCGGGCCTGGATGCCGTGCGCGCCTTCGTGCTGCCGGACGTGCAGCCACCATTGTACCAGCACCGGGCACTTGCTTGCTATCTTTCGCATCCCGGAAAATCCGTCACCTTCCCGGGTCGGTCAGGCTCATCCCGCCGCTGTGCCGGGCGATGCCTTCGGCATTCCATCGCATGCCCAGGCCCGGGGCGTCGGGGATCACCACCTGGCCCTGCTCGTCGAGCTTGATCGGCTCGGCCAGCAGATCCTCGATGTAGGGCGCCGGCGTGATGTACTCGACCCATCGCGCCTGCGCCGCGGCGGCGACCAGTTGCAGGTCCGCCGCCAACCCCACGGCCGTGTTCCACCCGTGCGGCACGAGCAGGATCGCGTGGTCGTCGGCGTACTGCCCGATGCGGTGCACCTCGCTCAGGCCGCCCACCTTGGTCACGTCCGGCTGGATGCAGTCGACCGCGTGGCGCTCGATCCAGGGCAGGAACGCCTGCCGGCGCGTGAGCACCTCGCCCGCGGCGATGGGCACAGGGCTGTGCTCGCAGAGCTTGACGTAGCCGTCGATGTCGTCGGGGCGCAGCGGCTCCTCGAACCAGGTCACGTCGTGCTCGGCGAGCATGCGGGCGGTGTTGATGGCCCACTTGTAGCCGTGCGGCCAGTAGGCGTCGGAGCCGCCGGCGTCGACCATGAGCTCGACGTCGGGCCCGACGGCGTCGCGGGCGGCGCGGACGATCGCCTCGTCGGTGGCGCGGTCGACGCGGCCGAAGGGCCCCCAGCCGATCTTCAAGGCCTTGAACCCGCGGGCCATGGCCTCTTCGAGGCGTTGGCGCATGACGGCGGGCTCGGCCATGAGCAGTGAGCCGTAGGGTTTGATCGTCTCGCGTCGCCGGCCGCCGAGCAGTCGACTGATGGGTTGGCCGGTGACCTTGCCGAGGATGTCCCACAGGGCGATGTCGATGCCGGAGATGGCGTGGGTGATCGCGCCGCCGCGGCCCTGCCAGAAGGTGTGCTGGTGCAGGGTCTCGCTGGTGACGACCGGGTCGATGGCCGAGGCGCCCAGGAGCAGCGGGCGCATCGCCTCGACGGCGCCGCGGACGAGGCTGGCCGAGGTGAAGACGCTGCCGACGCCGGTGACGCCCTCGTCGGTCACCAGCTCGATGAGCGTGTGCAGGTTGAGCTCGGTGTCGGTGAGGCGCTCGTCCCACCCGCCGTCGGGCGTGGCGCCGCGCAGCGGCAGGATGCGGATGTCACGAATGCGAATGGCTCATCCCCTATTCCCGGCCCGGCTCACGGGGCCTCGGCACCAATTGCGGGTGCGGCGTCCGCCTCGGGCCGCGGCGGACGGCGATGCTGCGTGGCCTGCTCATACGCATAGGCCGCGTCAAGCAGGGTCTGCTCGGCAAACAGGCGCCCGAGCATCTGCAAACCCACGGGCAGGTCGTTGTCCAGAAACCCCATCGGCACCGTGATCGCCGGCTGCCCGGTGTGCGGCGCGATGCGCGAGCTGTTGTTGCCGAACGGCCCGCCGGGGTCGGCGATCGGCCGCGGGGGATGGCTCCACGTGGGGTAGACGATCAGGTCCACGTCGGCGGCGTCCATCGCCGCTTCGATCGCCTCGCGCAGGGCGATCCGCCGCTGATCCGTCAGGTGATCCGTGCACGGCGGGGTCTGGTCGCGCGGCGCGGTCGTCGCCTCGACCGCCTCGCGCAGCGGCCCGGCGATGTGCTCGGTGTACGTGCCCGCGTCGTAGGCCTCGCGCAGCGTGCGGATCGGCGGATCGTGCGCCCGGGCCAGGAACCGCCCCAGGTCGTGGGCGAACGCATGGCACCAGAGGTCGGCGGCAAGCTCCTCGAAGCGCACCACCTCGAAAGGATCGACCAGCTCGGCGCCCAGGGCTTGCAGGTCGGCCAGGGCCTGCTCGAAATGGACGAGGATCCGCGCGTCGGCCGCATCGGCGTCACTGAGCACCCGCAGCACGCCGACGCGCATCGAGGCGATGGCCCCGGCGTCAAGGCTCCGGGCGTAGCTGGCGGGGATGTGGGGCTGACCGTGGCGGGTCATGGCGTCGTCGGGGTCGAAGCCGGCGATCACGTCCAGCAAGCGGGCGGTGTCCTCGACCGTGCGGGTCATCGGGCCGACGGCGTCGCGGGTGTAATGCTGGGGGATGACGCCGCCGCGGCTGACCAGGCCGATGGTCGGCCGCAGGCCCACGATCGCGAGCCGGGACGCCGGCCCGCGGATCGAGCTGCCCGTGTCGGTGCCCAGGCCGAGCATCCCGAGGTTGGCCGCCAGCGCCACCGCGGTGCCGCCGCTGGAGCCCGGCGTGGGGTCGGCGAGGTTGTAGACGTTGCGCGTCTCGCCAAGCGTGGCGCTGACGTTGCGATAGGGGTGGATCGCCCACTCGCCCATGTTGGACTTGGCGAGCACGATGGCCCCGGCCTGTCGGAGCCGTTGCACGATGAAGGCGTCGTCGGCGGGGACGTAGCCCTTCATCGCCGCCGACCCGGCGGTGCTCTCGAGCCCGGCGGTATCCATGTTGTCCTTGACGATCACCGGCAGGCCATGCATCGGCCCGACGAGCTCACCGGTGCGGGCGAGGTGGGCGTCGAGGGCGGCGGCGTCCTCGAGCGCCTGTGGGTTGACGAGGATGATCGCGTTGAGCTCAAACCGCCGCTCGTGCTGCTCGATCCGATCGAGGTAGGCCGCGACCAGCTCGCCCGCGGTGAGCCGACCGGCAAGCATCGCCTCGTGGACGGCGGCAACGGTGGCTTCCTCCAGCTCGAACGCAGCGGCGGGACGGGGCATGGACCCGAGCATAAGCCCCAGCATGATCAGCAGGCAAATGCGCGTGGCGGACTCGGGCATGACAGGGAACTCCTGCTCCAGACGTGGTCGCCTCCGGCCTGACGTCGGCATTCTACCTCTGCATCGTTCGCGCCGGTACACTGGCCCCGGCACTGACGGCACAACCGCCGCGGGCCTGACCATCCCGGTCGGCGCGCTGGACCGTCTGCACGGGGTGGCGCTTTCTGCCGGGGCCGGCACGATCCGCGAACGCTACGGCTGATCTCGGCCGCCGGCGTGACCCGCAGGGCAAGCCGTGGCACCACCGCGCCTCGCACGGTTTGGCGATGAAAGGCTCGCGGATGAATCTGTTGAGATCGATCCTGAACCGGATGTCGGCGACAGGATTGGTGCTGGCGACGCTCTTCTTTGCGTTTTCCCTGACGCCGAGCCTGGTGCCGCGGCCGTTCGCCGTCCAGGGGGTCGTGTCGGGCTTGTCGTTGACGGCGGGCTACGCGCTGGGCTTTGCCGCGGCGTGGCTGTGGCGGTTCATGGAGATCCCCATGCCCGGGCCCAGGGTGGACCGCGTGGTGAAGCTGGGGGCGACAGCGTTGTGCGCGGTGACGGCGGTGATCTTCCTCTGGCGGGCGACGGGGTGGCAGAACTCGGTGCGCGAGATGATGGGCATGGAGCCGGCCGGCGGCGGGCGGTTCGTGAGCATGGCGGCGATCGCGTTGGCGCTGTTCGCCGTGATGCTGGCGATCGGCTGGGCGTTTCGCCGCACGTTTCATCTGCTGTCGAGCAAGCTGGGACGCTTCGTGCCGCACCGGGTGTCACTGGTCATTGGAATGGTCGCGGCGTTCGCGTTGTTCTGGCTGGTGATCGAGGGCGTCGCGTTGTCATGGTTCCTGCGTACGGCGGATCGATCGTATCAGCAGCTCGATGCGCTGATCGAGGGCGATCTCGATCCGCCGACCGACGCGCTGAAGACGGGCAGCAGCGCGTCGCTGCTGGCCTGGGCGGACCTGGGGCGGCGCGGCCGGGAGTTCGTGGCGCTTGGGCCGACGGCGGCGGACATCGAGGCGCTGGCGGGCGAGCCCGCGATGGAGCCGATCCGGGTCTACGTGGGGCTGAACGCGGCCGACACCGCCGAGCAACGGGCCCGGCTGGCGCTGGATGAGCTTCAGCGCGTCGGGGCATTCGAGAGGTCGGTGCTGCTGCTGGTCACGCCCACGGGCACGGGATGGATCGACCCGGCATCGCAGGACGCGGTGGAGTATCTGCATCGCGGCGACATCGCCACGGTGGCGGCGCAGTATTCGTACCTGCCCAGCCCGCTGGCGCTGACGACGGAGGGAGAGTATGGCGCGGAGATGGCGCGGGCCCTGTTCGTGAAGGTGTACGGCCACTGGACGAGCCTGCCGCGCGAGCGTCGCCCGCGGCTGTATCTGCATGGGCTGAGCCTGGGGGCGCTGAACTCGGACCTGTCGTTTGATGCGTACGACATTCTCGCGGATCCGTTCGACGGCGTGCTGTGGGTGGGGCCGCCGTTTCGCAGTGAAACGTGGAAGCATGTGACGGCGAGTCGGGCCGAGGGGTCGCCGGCCTGGTTGCCGCGGTTTCGCGACGGGGCGGTGGTGCGGTTCATGAACCAGGACGGCGGGCTGGAGGTGGGCGAGGCGGAGTGGGGGCCGCACCGCGTCGCGTATCTGCAATATGCCAGTGATCCGATCACGTTTTTCAGCGTGGATTCGCTGTATCGCGAGCCGGCGTGGCTGCGTCAGCCGCGTGGGCCTGACGTTCATGCGGAGCTGCGCTGGTATCCGGTGGTGACGTTCCTTCAGCTCGCCGCCGACATGGCGGTCGGCGGTGCGCCGCCGGGCTATGGGCACAGCTATGCCGCGGCGCATTACATTGATGCGTGGGTGGCGCTGACGGAACCGGCGGGTTGGTCGGACGAGGACCTGGAGCGGCTGCGGGCGCTGCTTGAAGCGGAGGCGGAGTGACGCCCGCATCGCGCCGTCTACCGTCGGCGCTGCTCCCAGCCGACCTCGAACAGGCGGATGAACTGATCCTCGCCGTAGGGATGGCGCTGGGCCTCGCGCTCGTCGAAGCCGACGCCCAGGCCGGGCTCATCGCTGGGCTGAAGGTGGCCATCGACCACGCGGGGCACGCCGGGGAACACGGCCCGCGCCCATGGTTCGAGAAACTCGTCGAAGCACTCGTGGAGGAAGAAGTTGGGCATGGCCGTGTGCAGATGAGCGTTCAGGGCCGTGTTCAGCGGGCTCTGCGCCTGGTGGCAGGCCACCAGCGCGCCATGGGCCTCGGCGATGGCGGCGGCCTTCATCACGCCCGACACCCCGCCGCAGTTCAAAGGCTCCGGCTGCACGATGCCGACCGAGCCATCCGCCAGCAGGCGACGGAACTGCTCCAGATCCTTGAACAGCTCGCCCGACGCCACCGGCACCGGGATCTGTCGCGCCACGTGGCACGTCGCCTCCACGTCGCGCGAGTTCACCGGCGTCTCGAACCACGTCGGCTCATACGCCGCCAGCGCGTGCCCCAGTTCCACCGCGACCGCGGGCGTGAAGCGGTCGTGACCCTCGATGAGCAGGTCCACCTCGTCGCCCACCGCGTCGCGCACGGCCGCGACGATCGCCAGCGACAGCTTGCGCTCGGCGCGCGAGAGCTGAAGGTACGCGTTGCCGAACGGATCGAACTTTAGCGCGGTGTACCCCATCGCCACCACCTCGCGGGCGCGCTCGGCCACGGCCCGGGGCTCGCGCTCGGTCTTGTACCACCCGTTGGCGTACACGCGCAGCCGCGCCTGCACCCGCCCGCCCAGCAGGCGATACAGCGGCACGCCCAGGCTCCTGGCGAGGATGTCCCAGCAGGCGATCTCGATCGCGCACGTGCTCTTGTACATGTTCAGGTACGTGCCCTTGTACAGGGCATCGCGCACGCGCACCGGGTCGCGCGGGTCCATGCCGATCACGAAGCGGCTGACTTCCTTCGCCTCGGCGACCTGCGGCGCGGCCGTCAGCGCCGTCGCCTCCCCGTAGCCGGTGATGCCCTCGTCGGTGTCGACGCGCACAATCACCCAGTTTTTCCACGGGTTGCCCACGATGTCCGCCCGCACACGGTCGATCTTCAAGCCTTGGCCCCTTTCGCAAACGGCCCGTGCACGGGCAGCAGGTCGCTGATCTCGTCCAGCAACGCATCCAGCTCGCGCCGGTCCACCTCATCCAGCGGCGCATGCGATGGGTTGCGCGTGCCCGGATGGCGGATCACCCCGCGCCGCCAGAGCACCTGCTTGTAGAGCACCGAAGGGTAGAGCGCTTCCATGGTCAGCAGTGGCAGCAGGCGGTTGTAGAGCTTGCGCGCCTCCGCCTGCTCGCCGCGCTCGATGGCGTTCCACAGCGCCACGTGCGCGTCGGGCACGTCGCACGCGGGCATGGTGCCGCACGCGCCGCGGGCGGCTTCGTTCATGAGGTACTTCCCCGCCTGCCCGCCGAACACCCCCTTCAGCCGGGCCTTGTCGCGCACCGCCTCCATCACCCGGGTCATCAGGTGCGTGCAGGGGTCGGCCTCCTCCTTGATGTACGCGATGCCGGGCAGCTCGTCGACGAGCTTCGCCAGGAACGACACCGGCATCGCCTGGCCGAAGGGCTTGTTGCAGTTCTGCACGATGATCGGGATGCCCGCGCCGCCCCGGGCGTTGGCCGCCGCCTGCGACACGGCCTGGAAGTAGCGCCAGAGCTCCGGCTCATGTGGCGGGCGCAGCACCGGGGGCATGAGCATCAGCCCATCGGCGCCCGCGTCCACTGCCCGCGACGCCAGCACGCGCAGCGCCGGCGTCGAGGGAGCGTTGACCGTCAACACGACCGGCACGCGCCCGGCCGCCTGCTCCACGACGATATGTCCCACCCGCCGCCGCTCCTCGTCGAGCAGGGCGTAGAACTCGCTGGCGTTTGCGGGAGTGACGATCCCGTGCACGCCCGCCTCGATGGCGAAGTCCACCTGCGCCCGCAGCGAGGCTTCGTCGATCTCGCCGGCCTCATCGAACGGCGTCACCGCGATCACGAACACGCCACGAAAATCACCGTCCGCCAAAGCTCACTTCCTTCAATGCAACGTGGCAGAGCAAAGCGAAGTCCACCGCCATCACGCGCCCTCACCCTCCGACTGCGGCCGTGCATGCCTGGGCGCCGCGGAGCTGCGAGTTCGCCGAGCCGGCTATCGCCTCTCAAGCACTCCGCACCCTGGCGGGCTGCTCAGTGGTACGCAATTCACACACCTTCCCAGGGCGGCGGTGGGGGAGCCAGCGTACCTACCGCCCCAGCCGCCGCTCGAGCTGCGCCTGGTGGATGTTCGCCGGCTCGATCGCGGCCGGGTCGATCGGCTCCACGTGCCAGTTCGCGGGGTTGTCGTCGCTGTCAAGCTCCAGGCCCTGGAGGGCCACGATGTTGATCGGTGTCGGGCCCCAGCCCTGCGGCGGCAGCGACAGCGGCCGGTCGGCGCGGATGTTCCAGAAGGTCGCCCGCGCGGCCGTGTGACGCCCGCGGTTGCCCGTCCCGCCGCTGCGCCACAGACGCGTGCCCCGGCCGACGTGAATGTCGGTGAACACGTTCTCGTACGGCGCCCAGCGATGGTGGTCGAAGCACATGTCCACGCCCCGGCTGCGCGAGATCACGTTGCCCGCCACGCCCGAGACCGTCACGTCGTGGATGAAGCGCGTCTGGAAGTCGGCGCCCACGACCAGGTTGTCGTCGCTGTGGAAGGTGATGCCGTGGTGGCCCGTGTGGTCGCCCGAGTCCGTCTCACGGTCGGCGGTGAAGGTGACGTTCTCGATGGTGCAGAACCGTCCGTTGATGAACATGCCGCTGTCGGCGTCGTGGATGTGCACGTCGCGCACCCAGCAGTGATCAACGTTGACGAAGTGGATCGCGTTGAAGCCGTCTTCTTCGAAATGCCCGCGGTACGGCCCGCCGGGGAAGCCGATGCGCAGCGACTCAATGCCCGCGTCGGTGACCGTCGGGCTCACCGACAGCACGCGCGGCTGCCACTGCCGCTGGACGTCGAAGCGCAGCGGGCGGTTGAGCGTGACCCGGTCGCCGTCCACCGCGATGACCTCGGCCACGAGGCGAGCGCGGCGGATGCCCATGCCGTCGCTGAGGCCCGGGTCGCCGGCGTAGAGGTGGTTCGCCAGCGTGTGCTCGTCGTTGTCGCGCTGGTGGATCTGGATGATCTGCCCGGGCTCGATGTCGGCGGCCGAGCTGACCGTGATGGTGCGCTCGCCGCGCTGCGCCGGCTCGGCGACGGTGGCGAGCTCGCGGCCGGCGTCCCGGCCGACGATCCGCAGCAGGCCGCCCGACCAGGAGTAGTGCGTCGTCGTCGTGCCGTGGCCGGTGCGTGACGGCCGGGGCGCGATCTGCTCGAGCGACCGCTCGAAGTGGAGCGTGGTGGCGTCGGTGCCCTCGCCGCGGAGCACGAGGTTGGACTTGTCGAGCGTGATGATGTCGGTCAGCCGGTAGGTGCCGGCGGGGACGAGGATGGCCCCGCCATCGCCCGGCTCGACGGCGGCGATGGCATCGCGAAACGCCTGCGTGTCGTCCGCCTCGCCATCGCCCACGGCCCCGAAGTCGCGCACGTTGGCGATGACCGGGTAGTCGGGAATCGGCGTCTCGCCGTGGCGGTAGCCGGCGAAGGAGACGTCGGGCAACTGGCTGTCGTCGCTCCAGTGCTCGCCGCGCTCACCCCAGAGCTGCGAATGGACGGGGGCCTGGGCTGCCGACCGATCGGTCACGATGAGCAACACGGTGAGCAGGCTCAGGACGATGGTCACGACGTGCATGTCAGACTCCCGACGGGAGAAACAGGAACCGGGGTGCCCGCGCATGCTACTGCCTGCCGCCCCGCCGGCAACCCCGCGC
>SKPT01000456.1 GCA_007119405.1 Phycisphaeraceae bacterium | reverse complement strand
TCGGCGGTGTCGTACTGCCGCTCGGCGGGCACGCCGAATCGCTCGGCGGCGCGGGCGCGGCGGCGGGCGTCGGGGTCCGCCACGCCGACGACGCGCATCTCGTCCGGGTGGTGCCGGGCATAGCTGCCGTAGACCAGGCCGCGGTTGCCGGCGCCGACGATGACGATGTTGAGCGGGGGCATGGGGAGGGTGCTTTCGGGGGGGAATCCGGACCTTCGCTGCGCTCAGGTCCGGCGTCGGGGGCCTCAGGATCGGGTTGCGTAGGCGGCGAGCTTGTCGGCGATGTCGCGCCAGATCGCGTCGCGGTTGGCGTTGGTCGCGACGCGGATCAGGTGCCGGCTGCGGTCGCGGCTGTAGGTGACCTGGTCGGTGAGGATCGGGCTGTGGTCGAGCACCGACGGGACCCAGCGGGTGTTGATCAGCGATGCGACCGGGGCGACGTCCCAGATCACCTTGGACCAGCCGCGATGATCGTCGTGGTAGCCGGCCACGGTGTCGAAGAGGAACTGGCCGATGTCGCCCGAGCCGGCGATCAGCTCGCGCAGCTCGGGGATGGAGATGCGGATGTGCTCGGCGACGTTCTTGCAGGGCACGAGCACCAGGGGCACGCCGGAGTCGAAGACGATGCGCGAGGCGTGCACGTCCTGCATGAGGTTGAACTCGCGCGCGCTGGGCCAGTCCAGCGGCTGGCCGGCGAGCCAGAGGATGCGGATGCGCGAGGCGATGCGCGGCTCGATGAGCAGCGCCGAGGCGACGTTCGTGATCGCGCCGATGGCGATGACGTGCAGCGGCTGATCGCGCTGCTGCATCGCGCGCTGGATCAGGTCCCGCGCGGCGTCCGAGTCCACCGGCGCATCGGCCTCCGGCAGGTAGCTCGTCGAGCCGCGATGCACCGGCAGCGGCTTGTCCCAGTGCAGCCGCTCCAGCACGCGCTGGATCTCGGCGTAGCTCTTTTCCATGCCGTCGGCCGGGCCTTCGCTGCGCTGGTTGTGAAAGGGGGCGGCGTAAACGGCCTGCAGGCTCAGGCGATCGGGGCTCAGCAGGCTGTAGACCAGGGCGAACTGGTCGTCGACCTCGTTGTAGGTGTCGGTGTCGAGCACCGCCTCGACCGGGCCGGGGATGTCGGCGGGCAGCGGCAGGTCGCGGACGGGGTCGGGCGAATGCCAGGGATGATCGGGGTGGGTGTACATGGTGGAAGCCGTGGGTTGTTGAGGGGGAGGGGAGGTCCCGGTCTTCGCTCGCGGACTCGCTCAGACGCGGGCGTGGCGGCGTGTTGCCACGGGGTGCGATTGGTGCGTTGATGTGCTCACAGGCCCAGCCCCCGGGCCATGGTGGCGCCCAGGTCGGCGGGGCTTTCGGCGATGTAGCAGCCGGCGTCGCGCAGGGCGTCAATCTTGGCCTCGGCACCGCCCTCGCCGCCGGCGATGATCGCCCCGGCGTGGCCCATGCGCCGGCCCGGCGGGGCGGTGCGGCCGGCGATGAACGCGGCGACGGGCTTGTCGACGTGGCGGCGGATGAACGCGGCGGCCTGCTCCTCGTCGCTGCCGCCGATCTCGCCGATGAGCACCACGCCGTCGGTCTCCGGGTCGGCGTTGAACTGCACGAGGCAGTCGATGAAGTCCAGGCCGCGCACCGGGTCGCCGCCGATGCCCACGCAGGTGGTCTGGGCGATGCCCAGGTTCGAGCACTGCCAGACGGCTTCGTAGGTCAGCGTGCCGGAGCGGGAGATGATGCCCACGCTGTAGCCGGTCTCGCTGTCGGCGACGGGCTTGTGGATGTAGCCGGGCATGATGCCGATCTTGCACCCGGTGCCCGGTGCGCCGTCCTCGCCGGGGGTGATGACGCCGGGGCAGTTGGGCCCGATGAGCTTCACGCGGCGGAAGCGGCGCTGGGCCAGCACCTGGCGGACACGGATCATGTCCAGCACCGGCACGCCTTCGGTCACGCACACGATCGTCTCGATGCCGGCATCGGCGGCTTCGAGGATGGCGTCGCCGGCGAAGGGCGGGGGCACGAAAATCATCGTCGCCTCGGCGCCGGTGGCGTCGACGGCCTCGCGGCAGGTGTTGAAGACCGGCAGGCCGTTGGCCTCGGTGGTCCCGCCCTTGTTGGGCGTGACGCCGCCGACCATCTTCGTGCCGTAGTCCAGGCAGGCCTTGGTGTGGAACGAGCCTGCCGAGCCGGTGATGCCCTGGCAGATCACGCGCGTGTCGCGGTCAACGAGAATGCTCATGGTGGCGACAGGATAGCGGGCCCGGTGGTGCGGCACAAAACCCGCCCGGCGGCGCGGGCCCCCGGCGCGCCGCCGGGCGGCAGGCCAGGGGCAAAGCGGGTGACGGGAATCGAACCCGCATCGTCGGCTTGGAAGGCCGGCGCTCTACCATTGAGCTACACCCGCGAACTGGACCCGGCAGCCATCAACTCTACACCCCGGCACACCGGCCAGCAAGGCGCAGCGGCCGATCCCTCGACGGCTGAGCCCGGGCGGCCGGCGCGGCCGGCGCGGAAAAAACAGGGCGATGCACGTGCATCGCCCTGCTGTGGTTGCGTGGTTGTCGCGGGGGTCAGTCGACCGGCTTGGCGCCGCCTTCGCCGAAGGTGATCTTGTCGGTGCCCAGGGCGCCGGCGTCGTCGCCCAGGCCGCCGAGCCCGCCGCCACCGCCGCCGCCCTTGCGCTCGGGACGATCGGCCGCGGCCTCCTGGTCGGCACTCCACTGCGCACGCTTGAGCGACAGGCCGATCTTCCGCTCGTCGATGTCGACGCGGAGGATCTTGACCTCCAGCTCATCGCCGACCTTGACGACGTCCTGCGGGTTCTCGACCTTGTGGTCGGC
>SKPT01000361.1 GCA_007119405.1 Phycisphaeraceae bacterium | reverse complement strand
GGGGCGGCGCGGCGGGTGGCGGGGCGGGGCCGGACTTGAGCCCCGGCCGCGTCCGGGACTGGCTGCTGGAGCTGCAGAGCCCGCGGGTGATGTACCTGATGCCGCCGCACTAGCCCCGGCCGGTTTTGTGGCCGGGCCCCGGTTGCGTTAAACTGGGTCGGCCCGAGCATTTCACCGGCTCTGGATGGCGGTTGGCCCGGGCCCCGGGCCCTTGAGAAAGGACGTGTCACATGAGCGTACGCGAATGGGTCAACAACAACTCGGCCGCCGCCACGGCCGCCGCCGTGGTGCTGCTTTGCGTGGCGCTGGGCGTGATCGTCTGGAACAACGCCAGCGGTCAGCGCGGGATGGTCGGCGACGCCTACTTCTACGACCTGGCCAGCGATGAGCTGTTCCTGCATGACCTGGAGAATTACCCGCCGGTCGTCGGGCCCTCGGGCGAACGCGAGGGCGTGCGCGCCTACGTCTTCGCCTGCGGCGAATGCCCCCGGGCGCGGGACATCCGCGGCCTGAGCGCGGAGGAACTCGAGCAGCAGACCGACGCGTTCATCGCCTACTTCGAGCGCTGGCCGGAGCGCGCCCGCGCCGTGCTCGCCGGCGAGGTTGAGCCCGACGACGAGTACGAGCTCATGCGCGTTCAGCACGAGGGCACCGAGATCCGCGCCGTCGATGGCGACCGCTGGGTGCCGATGGAAAGCGGCCCGGGCGCCGATATCACCGCCCGCGCCGCCGAGCGCTGCGGCCCCAACGTCCAGCGCCAATTCTGCCGGCCCTGACGCCGCGGCCCGCCCGCACGTGGGGCGGGCCTGGCCGACCGGGCTTCGCCACCGGGGTCCGAGCATGGACGCCATCGAGCTGGCGATCACCCTGGCGGTGGGCATCGGCCTCGCCGCCGCCGCGGGCTTCCGCGTCTTCGTGCCCCTGCTCGCGCTGGGCCTGGCCGCCCGCGCCGAGTACCTCCCCCTGGCCGAGAACCTGCAATGGCTGGCCTCGACGCCGGCGCTGCTCGCTCTGGCCACGGCCACCGTGCTGGAGCTGGGCGGCTATTACGTGCCCTGGCTCGACAACGCCCTGGACAGCCTCGCCACGCCCGCCGCCATCATCGCCGGCACCGTCCTTACCGCCTCCGTGCTCACCGACGTCGACCCGCTGCTGCGCTGGGCCCTGGGCCTGATCGCCGGCGGGGGCAGCGCGGCGACGGTGCAGTTGACCACGGTCGCGACCCGGGCCGCGTCCACACTCACCACCGCCGGCGTGGCCAACCCGGCCGTGTCGACCGCCGAGGCCGGGGCCTCCGCCGTCATGTCCACGCTGGCGATCTTCATCCCCGTGCTGGCGATCCTGCTGCTCGTGGCGCTGCTGGTGCTGATGTGGCGCGTGGCGCGGCGCGGCCGGCGACGCCGCGCGCTTCGCCGCGGCTGGGGGGACCACTCAACGCCGTGAACTTTGCGGCCGGAACTCGGCCGTAGGGTGGGTAGAGCGCAGCGAAACCCACCACGAACGTCGTGGATCCACGGCAAGACTGGTGGGTTTCGCTTCGCTCTACCCACCCTACAACCAGAGTTCACGGCGTTGCGTGGCACCCCAGGCCCAACCGCTTGAAGCCGCATCACAACCCCACGCGCGAGTCGTGCTCGGCCCGGCCTCGCACACCCGGGCGGGCGCGGAACAGCCCGCCGGCATGTTCGCCGCGCCGGGCCTTGTCCGCCCCGCCGGCGCTGGTGATGTAGAGCTCGTCCAGCGCGTCGCCGGCGAAGATGAGGCTGGTGATCTGCTCGGCGGGCAAGTCGAGGCGGCCGATGTGCTCGCCTTGGGGGCTGTAGCGGTCGATCCCGTGGCCGCCGAACTTGGCCGACCAGATGCACCCCTCGGCGTCGACGGCCATGCCGTCGGGGCCGCCGGCTTCATTGTCGGTCCTGACGGCGGCCCGCTGGTTGGTGATCGCGCCGCTGGCTTCGTCGTAGACGAAGATCCAGATGGTCTTGGCGCGCGTGTCGGTGAAGTACATCTGCTGGCCGTCGAGCGTGAACCCCATGCCGTTGGCGCAGCCGATGTCCTCCAGCAGCAGGTGGTGGCTGCCGTCGGTGTCGATGCGATACAGCCGCCCCAGTCGCTCCTTCGTGGGCATGGTGCCGGCGAAGACGCGGCCCTTGGGGTCGGCCATGACGTCGTTGAAGCGGGTGGTGACTTCGTCGGAGATCTCGTCGATGACGGTGCGCTGCTCCCGGCCGTCGGCCCAGACGACGACGTTGCAGCGCTCACGGAACAGCAGCAGCGAACCGTCGGCCTGGAAGGTGAAGCCGCCGACCTGCGGGCCCTCGTAGCACTGTTGGTGCTCGCCGGTGGCCGGGTCGTACCAGAACAGCCGGCCGGTGGGGATGTCGGTCCAGTAGAGGCGCTTCTGCGTGCGATGCCAGAGCGGGTTCTCGCCGCAGTGGCAGGCGTAGTCGGCGATGAGTTCGACGCTGGTGTCGATGGGCATGGCGGGGGCTCCTGTTGCTCGGCGGTGCGGTGAGTGTAACGGCGCGGCGTCCGCGTTACTGACTTCCGGCCGGATGAAGCGCGTTGCCGGCCTTGATGCAGGGTGGGTAGAGCGAAGCGAAACCCACCACGAGGTGGTAAAAATCACCGATGTTCGTGGTGGGTTTCGCTGCGCTCTACCCACCCTACCTCCGGACGCGGCGCGCTTTCGCCTTCCGGTGAGCAGGTAGCCGCCGCCCGGGCGGCGGCGGCTAACGGGCAGGCGTCAGCCGGGCACGCAAGGCAGCAGGGCGCACCCTCCCCCTGCCCCTCCCGGCGGGAGGCGGGGTTATGGCGGTGCCCATGCCGCAAGGCGGGCGGCGATGCGCCGTTATCATGTCCGCCGCTGGGCCCGGAGCGAGCCGATGCATAAGGTCAGGGCATGACGACAGAGCAGGAATCGACATCACCGCTGGCGTCGATGGTCGACGACGGGCTGGACGACGACGCGCCGGGCCTGGCGGGGGGCGGAGGCGATCAGCCGCTGCGCCAGGACGTGCGCATGCTCGGGTTCGAGCTGGGCGAGGTGCTCAAGCGTCACGGCTCGATGCAGCTTTACCAGCTCGTGGAGGAGGTGCGCCGGCTGTCCAAGCGCCGCCGCGCCGGCGACGCCCAGGCCGACGAGAAGCTGCGGGCGACGATCCGCTCCCTGGAGCTCGAGCCGCTGCGCGACGTCATCCGGGCGCTCATCTGCTTTTTCGATCTGGCCAACCTGGCCGAGGACCGCCACCGCATCCGCGTGCTGCGCCAGCGCGAGCGCGAGCTGGACCCGGCCCCGCAGCCCGAGTCCATCGCCGCGGCGATGGCGTCGCTTGCCCGGCGCGGCTTCACCGCCGAGCAGACCCAGAGCCTGCTCGATCAGCTCGACATCGAGCTCGTGCTCACCGCCCACCCCACCGAGGCCAAGCGCTCCACCGTGCGCAACACGCTCAGCCGGCTGCGGCAGGACCTGATCGAGCTGGAGCGCCCGGACCTGCTGCCGCGCGAGCGCGAGCGGCTGGTGGCGCGCATGCAGGCGGACCTGGCGTGCCTGTGGGAGACCGAGCCCTTGCACCCGCGTCGGCCGACCGTGCTCGAGGAGGTCCGCCGCAGCCTGTATGCCGTCGACTCGCTCTGGCAGATCACGCCCTGGCTCTACCGCGCGATGCGCACCGGCCTGGCGCAGCACTGGCCGGGATACGCCTTCCGCCTGCCGACGTTCCTGCGCTTCGGCTCGTGGATCGGCGGGGATCGCGACGGCAACCCCAACGTCACCTGCGACGTTTCGCGCCGCACGCTGACGCTGCTGCGGCGCACGGCCTTGAACAGGCACCTGGCCGCGTGCCAGCGCATCGCCTCGATGCTGAGCATCTCCGAGCACTACCACGCCGCCAGCGACGAGCTGCACGCGGCCCTGGCCGAGGCCCGCCGGCGCTGGAGCCCGCCCGAGCGCGTGATCGAGCAGCTCAACCCCAACGAGCCTTACCGCCACTGGCTGGCGGTGATCGCCTACCGCCTGCGCCGCGCGGCCGAGGCCGAGCCCGATGGCGCGGTGCCCGAGGGCGGCTACACCGATGCCGCCGAGTTCGAGCAGGATCTGGCGATCATCGAGCGCAGCCTGCGGGCGGCCGGGCATGAGCTGCTGGCCGACGGCGAGCTGCGCGACTGGCAGGACCGGGCCGCGGCCTTCGGGCTGCACATGGCGCGGCTGGACATCCGCGAGGACGCGCGTCGCCTGCAAAGCGTCGTGGCGGAGCTGGGGCCGCACTTCGGCCTGCCAAGAGACTTCGCCCAGCTCGACGAGGCGGACAAGCAGCGCCTGCTCGGCGAACCGGTCGACCCCGAGCGCGCCCGGCAGTTCGACCCGGCCGGCGTCGGCGACGAGGCCCGCGAGACCTTCGAGCTCTTCGTGCTCCTGGGCCGCGCGCTCGAGTCGTTCGGCCCGCGCTGCCTGGGCATGCTCATCGCCTCCATGACGCACCAGCCCAGCGACGTGCTGACCATGCTCTGGCTGGGCCACGCCGCCGCCGCCTGGGCTGGCCACGACGCGCCGCGCCTGCCCATCGTCCCGCTTTTCGAGACCATCGACGACCTGGCGCACGCCCCCGAGACGCTCGACGCCCTGCTGGCCTGCCCCCCCTACCGCGAGCATCTGGCCGCGACGGGCGAGCACCAGGTATGCATGATCGGCTACTCCGACTCGACCAAGGACGGCGGCTACCTCGCGGCCAACTGGCACCTGTACGAGGCCCAGCGCCGCCTGACCCAGACCGCCCACGCCCACGGCATTCGCGTCAGCTTCTTCCACGGCCGCGGCGGCGCGCTGGGCCGGGGCGGCGGCCCGGCGGCGCGGGGCATCCTCTCCCTCCCCGCCGACTCGGTCCAAGGCCACATCCGCATCACCGAGCAGGGCGAGGTGCTTGCCGAGCGCTATGACAACCCCTACATCGCCCATCGCCACCTGGAGCAGGTGACCTGGGCGACGATGCTGGTCAGCGCCGCCCCGGGCGAAGCCGCCCCCGCCAACTGGACCCAGGCCGTCGCGGCCGCCGCGGCCGAGGCGCGCCACGCCTATCGTCAGCTCGTGGACGACCCGGCCTTCCTGGACTACTTCCAGCACGCCAGCCCGATCGAGATCATCGAGTCCCTGCCCATCGGGTCGCGCCCGAGCCGACGGCAGTCCAGGCGCACGCTCGAAGACCTGCGCGCGATCCCCTACACCTTCGCCTGGACGCAGAACCGGCACGTGCTCACGGCGTTCTACGGCCTGGGCACGGGGCTGACGATGCTCGCCGAGCAGGCCGACGGCTGGGCGACGCTGGCCCGGATGTACCGCGACTGGCCGTTCTTCAAGGCCGTGATCGACAACGCCGAGCTGGCCCTGGCCAAGTGCGACACCGAGATCGTGCGCCACTACGCCGAGCTGCTGCCGGGCGAGGCCGGCCGGCGCATCGCGGAAATGATCTGCGACGAGTACGAGCGCACGAAGCAGGCGGTGCTGCGCATCACCGATCGCACGGAGCTGCTGGCGGACATGCCCTGGCTGCACCGCTCCGTGGCGGTGCGCAACCCGTATGTGGACCAGCTCAACTTCATCCAGATCGAGCTGCTGAGGCGGCTGCACGCGGCGACGGACGACGCGCAGGTCGAGGCGCTGCGCACGCCGCTGCGCATGAGCGTCCAGGGCGTGGCGGCGGGGCTGCGCACGACCGGGTGACTTGGTCGGCGCGGCACGGCTGTAGGGTGGGTAGAGCGAAGCGATGGCCGCGGCACCGGCGAACGCCGGTAAATCCACCAGGGTCGTCGGCTACGAACGTGTGTGTGAAGGCGTGTTGGGGGCGGTGCCACGGCTTGTCCCGAAGGGCAAGCCGTGCGTTTGCCGACGATCGCACGGCTTGCCGCTTTGCGGTCAAGCCGTGGGACCCTGAGCGACGCCAACCCGTGGTGAAGCCGACCATTCAAAGGTCCATAAGCTCGTGGGTTTCCCTTCGTGCCGTCCACGCTGCATGGTTTTGACATCGCCGGTGCGGGGCCTATCCTCGCATGGGGCAGTCGATGCAGGGAGAAGGTTGTTCGTGTCCAGGCAAGGCCGTGCGGCCGGTAATCTATCCGACCGATTTGGCGACGAGGCGGCGGTGGCCGAGCCCGGGGCGCGGGCGCCCGCGCTGACCCGGCCGCGGATCTACTACGGCTGGATCATGCTGCCCGTGGCGACGGTGGCGCTGATCTGCACCAGCCCGGCGCAGACGTTCGGCGTGTCGGTGTTCAACCCCTACATCCGCGAGTCGCTGGGCCTCAGCGCCACGCAGATCTCGGCGGCCTACGGGCTGGGCACCTTCCTCGCCTCGCTGCCCATGGGCTTCATCGGCGCGATCATGGACCGCTACGGCCTGCGCATCACCTTGACGGTGGTGGCCACGCTCTTCGGCGCGGTCTGCGTGCTCGTGTCGCAGGTCACGGGGATGGCGACGCTGTTCCTGGCGTTCCTGCTGCTGCGCATGCTCGGGCAGGGGGCGATGGGGCTGCTCTCGGGCAACACGCTGCCTTTCTGGTTCGAGAAGCGCCTCGGCACGGTCGAGGGCCTGCGCCACATGGGCATGGCCGGGGCGATCGCCGTCGTGCCGGCGATCTGCCTGGGGCTGATTCACGCCGTGGGCTGGCGCTGGACCTACGTCATCCTGGGCCTGGCGGTGTGGGCGATCATGCTGCCGCTGATGGCTTTGGTCTTTCGCAACCGGCCCGAGGAGCTCGGCCAGCGCAAGGACGGCGAGTGGATCGACGGCGACACGCGCGAGGCCGACCGCGCCGCCGCCGCGGCGGACGCGGCCAACAGCTTCACCCTGCGCCAGGCCCTGCGCACCCCGGCGCTGTGGCTGGTGGGCGCGGGCATGGGCTTCTGGTCGATGGCGGGCACCGGCGTGATGTTCCACGTCGTGCCCATGATGACCTCGCGCGGGCTGAGCGAGGCGGAGGCGGCGTCGCTGTTCGGGGCCTTCGCCGTGAGCCTGGCGCTGACCTACCTCGTCGGCGGGATGCTGGCGGACCGGCTGCGGCTGAACATGCTGCTGTCGATCGCCACGGGCCTGCTGGTGGCGGCGATGGCCCTGGTCTGGGCAGCGGGAAGCCCGGCGGCGGTGCTGGTCGCCGGCGTGGCGATGGGCCTCAGCCAGGGGCTGCTCGTGGCGACGCAGGGGCCGATGCTGCCGCGGTACTACGGCCGGGCGCACCTGGGCAAGATCCGCGGGTCGATGGCGACGGTCATGGTCGCGGCGTCGAGCGTCGGGCCCATCCTCGTCGGTGGGTGCTACGACTGGCTGGGCGGCTACGGGCCGGTGATGGCGGCGTTTACGCTTGGACCCCTGCCGCTGGTGGGCCTGTCGCTGCTGGCAAAGCCCCCGCGACGCGGTATCACCGCGTAGATTTATTGTGAAAATTTGCCCTTGACGCCGCGGCCACGTTGACCATACTTGAGCCTGTCGGGTTTTCCGCCTTCGGCTTCGGCCGCGGGCTTGTGTCCATTCGGTCTTGTGTCGTCTCTTTCGTGTGGTTCTGCGCAACAGCCCGCCGCGGCGGGCTCGAGCCATGTCAAGCGGCAGGGAAAAGCATGTCCGTCTCAAGCGCTGGTTTCCGCGTGCGCGCCGCCGGTGCGGCGGCGACGATGGCCCTGGCGATGCTGGTCACGGCGGTGCCGGCCCGGGCTGACGGTCCGTGGTTCGTCAATGCCACGAAGCAGGCCGGGCTGCGGCACACCCACATGGCCGTGTCGCCGCCGGTCATCCTCCCCCCGGAGACCGGCGGCGCGGCCGTCGGCGACGTCACCGGCAACGGCCACCCGGATCTCTACTTCACCATCCTCGATGGCCCGGACATCCTCTACGCCAACCAGGGCGACGGCACCTTCCTCGACGTCAGCGAGCAGGTCATGGGCTCGGACAGGCCCGGCCACGGCAGCAACGGGGCGCTGCTCGCGGACCTGAACAACAACGGCCACCTGGACCTGTTCGTCAACGGCGGGCTGCGCACCTCCCATTACCTGCTGATCAACACCGGCCAGGGCACGCTCGTCGACCGCACCGCCGAATACAACATCGGCCCCAGCGGGGACGCCGGGCACCTCGGCCAGGGGGCGACGGCCGGCGACTACACCGGCAACGGCTACCTGGACCTCTACGTGCCCGACTGGAGCTCGCGTCGGCCTCGCGACCCGCCGCGTAACCGCCTGCTCCGAAACGACGGCGGACACTTCACCGACGTCACCGAGCTCGCCGGCCTCGACGGCATGGAGAACCAGCACGGGTTCGCCGGCCGCTTCGCCGACCTGAACCGCAACGGCCGACTCGACCTCGTCGTGGCCAACGACTTCGGCACCAGCGCGCTCTACTGGAACCAGGGCGACGGCACCTTCATCGAAGCCGCCGACGACGCCGGCTACGGCACCGGCACCAACGACATGGGCCTCGCCGTCGCCGACTACAACAACAACGGCTGGCTCGACATCTTCACCACCAGCATCGGCAACCAGGGCCAGGACCCGCTGCCCGCCGCAGGCAACCGGCTCTACCGCAACGAGATGGGCCACGACCTGCCCGGGCTCTACCTCACCGACCGCACCGACGACGCCGGCGTCCGATGGGGCAACTGGGGATGGGGCGCCTCGTTCATCGACTACAACAACAACGGCCTGCGCGACCTGGTCATGGTCAACGGCTACCCGGTCCCGAGCTACCGCGACACCCCCATGCGCTTCTGGGAGAACCAGGGCGACGGCACCTTCATCGAAAAAAGTGCCGAGCTGGGCCTGACCGACGACGGCGATGGCCGCGGCGTCATCGTCGCCGACTTCAACAACGACGGCTGGCTCGACATCCTCGTGATCCGCCACAACGACACGCCCGTGCTCTACCAGAACCGCGGCGGCGACAATCACTGGCTGCGCATCGACACCGTCGGCACACTCTCCAACCGCCAGGGCATCGGCGCCTGGATCACCGTCGTCCCCGATCTGGACGACGCCGACCTCTTCTACGTCCACGAGGTGAACCTGGGCTCGAACTACGCCGGCCACAACGAGACGACGGCCCACTTCGGCCTGGGCCAACTCGACGGCGCGGTCGACTACGTGCACATCCGCTGGCCCAGCGGCGTCGAGCAGGAGCTTTTCAACGTCAGCCCCAACCAGGTGCTGACCGTCACCGAGATCCCCGAACCCGGCAGCGCGGCGATGGTCGCGGCCCTGGCGGGCCTGCTGCTGATGCGCCGTCTCAGGAGAAAGCCGTGATGAGTCATCAAGGTCACAGATGGATGCAGGGCCGGCCCGGCCCGGCCTCGCGGGCAGGTCGCGGCGCCGCGCTGATCGTGGCGTTGACAATGCCCGTTTCGCCGGCTTGGGCCGCCACGCCCAGCGACGTGCTCTACGAGTGGAACGACACGGCGGGGCAGGTGCTGCGCCTGGTGAACATCCGCAACGACCCGGCCGCGTACGAGCACATCGGCGGCGACAACCCGCCGCAGTCCGGGCGCCTGCTGGCGATGCTGCACGGGGCGACCTACGACGCGGTGCACGGGATCCTCGGCGAGCTGCCGAGCTATCACCTGGCCCCGCCATCGCCGGGCGGGGCGTCAATCGAGGCGGCGGTGATGGAGGCGTCCTACACCGTGCTCGACGGGCTGTTCGCCCCGGGCACGCACCTGATCCCGGAGGATGAGTTCCCCACGCGGCTGAGCAATGCCCGGGGCATGATCTCCAGCCGCTGGCAGACCCAGTTCGTGGATCTGCTCGGGCAGGTGGACGCCGGGCATCTGACGCAGGCCCAGCTTGACGCCGGTCGGGCGTGGGGGGCGCAGGTGGGCCAGGCGATGCTCGACTGGCGCACCGACGACGGGGCGGCCGAGGCGGCGATCGCCTGGGAGGACTCGCTCCAGCGCGGCGAATACCGCACAGACAAGTACACACCCGACGCGGACGACCCGGCGGCCGAGCCAGCCTACGGGCTGGTGGCGCCGTTCGCGATGAGCGGTGCCCGCCAGGTGTTCCCCGACCCGCCGCCGGCGCTGGACAGCGCCCCGTTCGCCGCGGACCTGGAGGAGGTCCGCCAGCTCGGCCGGCGCGACCGCTACCTGACCGACGACGTCTCCGCGGAGGTGGACGAGCAGTACCGCATCGCCTTCTTCTGGGCGGCGAAGGGGCTGAACCCCGACGGCAGCAAGACGGCCACCGGCACGGTCACGCCCGCCGGCGAGTGGCTGCGCATCGCCCAGAGCGTGGCGCAGGAAAAGGGCCTGGGCCTGGCCGAATCCTCGCGGCTGTTCGGGCTGCTGAGCCTGGCGATGCACGACGCGACGCTGACGACCTGGGACGCCAAGTACGAGTACAACCTCTGGCGGCCGATTCACGCCATCCGCGACGGGCTGGACCCGGAGCACCCCGACGCCGACTGGATCCCGCTGATCCCCACCTCCATGCACCCGGAGTACCCCAGCGGCCACAGCAGCATCAGCGGGGCCGCGGCGACGATCCTCGCGCTCTACTTCGGCACCGACGCCATCACCTTCCACGCCAGCGGCGACGACGCCATCGAAGGCGAGCTGCGCACGTACGACAGCTTCTGGTCGGCGGCCGAGGAGGCGGCGATGAGCCGGATCTACGGCGGGATCCACTACCGCTTCGCCAACGACGCGGCGCTGGAGATGGGCCGGCAGATCGCTGAGAAAGTCTACGCCACGCACATGGTGCCCGAGCCGGGCACGCTCGCGCTGCTGGCGGCGGGGGGGC
>SKPT01000032.1 GCA_007119405.1 Phycisphaeraceae bacterium | reverse complement strand
CGAGGGAGCCCTGCAGGAGATCAACGCCCTGCTGCTTGAGGCTCAGTCGCTGGTCAACCAGAGCGCCAACGACGCCGGGCTGTCGCGCGAGGAGAAGGAAGCGAACCAGGAACAGATCGACTCGATCCTGCAGACGATCGACCGCATCGCCGCCTCGACCAGCTTCCAGGGCACGCAGTTGCTCAACGGCAACATGGACTTCATCGTCTCGGGGCAGCACGACAACGTCGAGGCCCTGACGGTCTACGGCGCGACGCTGGGCGACAGCAACCTGGACGTGAACGTGATGGTCACGCAGAGCGCCCACAACGGGGCGGTGTTCATGTCCACGGGCGGGGCGCTGGATCTGTCGGCCAACGCCGACGACCCGAACCCGCGGTTCAGCTTCGAGTTGATCGGCGCCGCGGGGGCGCGGCTGTTCGAGTTCGCCGACGGCACGGCGCTGTCGACCATGGCGGACCAGATCAACAACTTCACGGACATCACCGGCGTGTCGGCGACGGTCAGCGGCGGCGGGCTGGATCTGCGGTCGACGGACTTCGGCTCCAACCAGTTCGTGTCGGTGAACATGGTCGACCACGCCGGGCAGGCCGGCAACATCATGCGCATGGTCGAGGACGACAACAACGCGGCCGACGCCGCCACGTCCGTCGATCTCGACGCCATGAACGAGGCGTACCGCGCCAGCGGCCAGGACGTGGGGGCGACGATCAACGGCGTCACCGCCCGCGGGATGGGCCAGGAGCTGCGCGTCAACTCGGACGTCCTGAGCCTGAACCTGCGCCTGGACGACGACACGGCGCAGGCGCTGAGCACCTTCACGGCGGTGACGATCACCGGCGGCGGGGCGCGGTTCAACATCGGCTCGACGCTGGATCACAACAGCGAAGTCCGGCTGGGCATGGGCAGCGTCGCGGCCCGGCACCTGGGTTCGAGCGCCGTGGGCTTTCTCAACGCCGTGGGCTCGGGCAACACGGCGAACGTGATCGACGGCGAGCTGAACACGGCTCAGTCGATCCT
This sequence comes from Phycisphaeraceae bacterium, assembly GCA_007119405.1. The sequence goes on along the minus strand of SKPT01000032.1, from coordinate 1,828 downwards.
GGACACGGCGATCCGGGAGGTCAGCCAGATGCGTGGCCGGCTCGGCGCGTTCCAGCAGAACATCGTCCGCTCGACGATCAATTCGCTGAACATCACGCTGGAGAACGTCAGCGCGGCCGAGAGCGCCATCCGCGACGCGGATTTCGCCGCCGAGACGGCGAACCTGACGCGCAGCCAGATTCTGGCCCAGGCGTCGATGACGACGCTGGCGGTGGCGAACAACCGCCCGGAGCAGGTGCTGCAGTTGCTTGGGTAGTTCGCATGGATCCAGGCAGGCGCCTCGCTTGGCGATGGCGTCCCGATCACTGATGCGGGCGGCGGTCCGAAACGGGCCGCCGTCTTTTTCATTGGCGGCAGCGGCCGCCGCCGGGCATGGGCGGCGCGGCGGGGGCCGATAACCGGTGCGCCCCATGAGATCACTGATGTTGAACTAGGGTTTATCCCGTCGGCGCTGCGCTAACGCGCAAGGCAGGGTGGGTCGATGATGGACGTGGGCGGGCAGTCCGTTCGCGGGGATGATGCCGGGACAATCGAGCGCCGGGGGGTGAGCTGGAAGGATCGCCATGAGCCGTCGCACCAGCCCAGGGGCACCGAGCGAGGCCGAGTACACCGGCCGCATCACGCGTCAACTGGTGGAGAAGGCCGAGCAGATGTTCGACACGGCGATCGCACCGGAAGCGATCGAGCCGGTGCTCGAGCAGGTGCTTGAGCACGCGGAGGATCTGGCCGAGCCGGAGCGTCAGCAGTTGCAGGATCTGGCGCGTCTGATGGAGAAGGCGCAGGCGGTGCGCGGGGCGGACAACGGCTCGCTGGAGCTGCCCGGGCACTTCGAGCTGACCGGCTCGCAGGACCAGATGACGCTGACGCTGAGCGTGCGGCCGCCGGTGGCCGGGGGCGAGGCGGTGAGCGTCGACGAGGTGCTGGCGTGGCTTCGTGAGCGTCAGATCAACACGGGGGTGGACGTCAAGGCGATCCGCCGAGCGATCGAGGCGGCGGCCGCGGGCGAGGAGGTGCACGACGTGGTGGTGGTGCGTGGCCGGGCGCCGAAGCCCGGGCACGACGCGCGCGTCGAGCGCTACGGGCGCAAGACGGCGGAGAGCCCGCCGCTGGCGCTGACCGAGAGCCAGTTGGCGGGCAGCGACGTCTGGATGTGCAAGGCGGGCGACCTGGTGCTGCGCTACCACCCGGCCAAGGCGGGGGAGGCGGGCTACAACGCCATGGGCGAGTCGATCGAGCCGCCGGCGCCGCGGGAGGTGGAGCTGCAGCCGGGCCGGCACGTGCGTGTCGACGGCAACGACTGGTACGCCGAGGTCTCGGGGGTGGTGTGCTTCCAGGGGGATCGGGTGGAGGTGCGCAAGGCGCTGATCTTCCACCAGGACGTGACGCACAAGAGCGAGCCGATCGACTTTGACGGCGAGGTGCACGTGCACGCGGCGGTGCGATCGCGGGCGTCGATCCGCGCCACGGGCAACGTGATCATCGACGGGCCGGTCGAAGCCGCCGAGATCGAGAGCACGGAGGCGGACGTGGTGCTGCGCAGCGGCGTGGCGGGTCAGGGCGCGGCGGTGATCCACGCGGCGCGGGACATCAACGCCCGCTTTGCCGAGCGTGCCAGCCTGTTCGCGGAGCGGAACATCACGCTGCAGGTCGGCTCGCTGCACAGCCGCCTGATCGCGCACGAGCAGGTGACGGCCCTTCAGGGCAAGGGGCATCTGGCCGGCGGGGTGATCATGGCCGGGGAGAAGGTGTCGGTCAAGCAGCTCGGGGCGCGCGGCGGGGTGCGCACGGACGTGACCGTGGGGCTGTCCAAGGAGGTGCTGGAGCGGCT
>SKPT01000608.1 GCA_007119405.1 Phycisphaeraceae bacterium | reverse complement strand
GGCTTGCCCGCCATTGCCCAGGCGCACCGCAGCCCATCGACGGTGCAAATCGCGCCTGCCGTGTGACCGACCCCCCCACGCCCTACGCAACGCCGAGGCACTGGCGGACAAGCCGCCAGTGGCACCCGTTCTCCGACACGTGGAACTGCCTCCGCTTGTGCCCCCTCCCTCCCGTCGCGGCTACGGCTCCTGGCCGTTGACGATCCCCGCCATGCGACGGATCAGCCGGGGCAGGTGCAGCACGGCGGAGTAGTGGTTGGCGTCGAAGACCTCGTGGCGATCCTCGCCCAGGCCCAGGGCCTCGGCGAGCGCGGCCGTGGCGGCGGGCGGCACGACCTGGTCGTGGCGGGCGCTGAAAAGCCACGTCCGCTGCGGGCTCAGCCGATGCATCACCGCCGCGGGCTCGACGCTGGCCAGCAGCTCGTCCAGCGCCTCGCCGACGTACCCGTGCCGCGCCAGCGTCAGGCGCAGCACGGCGGCGTCGGCCCGGCCGTCCTCGAGCACGCGCCGCAGGTGCACACCCGAAAGCGCCAGCAGCACGGGGTCGAACGCGTCGTCCAGGGCGGCCGCCGTCGCCGCGACGAACCCGCCCAGGCTCGTGCCCTGCAACGCGATCGCCCCCGGCTGGACGTGGGGCAGCGCGGCCACGGCGTCGCGCGCCCGCCGCACGTCCGCCACCGCCTGCCCGGCACGCTCCAGCAGCGTCACCGCCTCGGCCCTGCCCGGCTGGGCCCGCACGTCGAAGCCCGGCAGCACCAGCACGAACCCATGCACCCGCTCCCGCGACAGCCCGGCCGCGATCATGCGCCCGACGATCATCTGCGGGTGAACGGTGTGCACCACCACGGCCGCGGGCGCGTCGATGATCGCCCCCGCCTCGTCGCGCGCCGCGTACCACAGCAGCAGCACGCGATCGCCGACCACATCCGCCACGGGCCGGGCACTGGCGAAGCTGACCACCGCATCGGCGCCCCATCGCCCGGGGCCGACGCGCACGTCGAACGCCGCCGGCTCCCAGGCGATGTGCTCGAGCACGCGCGCCGCGGCGGCGCTGTCGTCGCCCTCGATCGCCAGTGAGTCCCGTGCCTCGTAGCGGCCGAAAAGCGCGTCGTCGCCATGCGCGGCCGACGCCAGCGCCAGGGCAACGACGACGAGCGCGGTCAGGTGATTCAATCGATGCATGCCGGTCTCACTGACGCCCTGTGAGCGCGCGTTCAATCCATTCATGGCGGGTGCTACTGACAAGCTCCGCGGACTCCGCTTGTCAGTGGCACCCAAGTCGCTGCGAATGGGTTAAAAGCCGCTCTGGCCGTCGCCCCTGGGGCGACGCGGATCAACCTCCGCCGTGCGCCCCGCCTCACTCATCCCACCGCCACGTCACCGCCTCGCCGTCGCCCGTCGTGGCGGTGAGGACGAAGCCTTCGCCGTGGCGCTGGTAATCGAACGCCTGGCCGGTGAACGGGTCAAGCAGCGTGGCGTCGGGCTCGTCGCCGAGCGCTGCCGCGAGCGAATCGGGGTAGGCCCCCGTCTCGCGCCGATGCTCGCGCAATCGCAGCGCGACGAGCGCCTGGCCTCGCTTCGCCGCCACGCGCAGGGTCTGCTCGCGGGCATCGTCGATCGCCGGCAGGATCACGCCGGCGGATCGGCTCCACCAGGGATGATCGTCGTCGGTCGGGATCGCCAGCTCGCGCAGGGGCGTGCCCTGGCCGATCGCGTGGATCAGCGCCCGCTTGTGCTCGAGCGTGTATCGCTGGTCGTGCTGCCACCAGCCGCGGGCCACGCGTGCCTGCTGCTCACTGTCGATGAACGCCGGCACCATCGCCGCCTCGCCGCGCAGCATGTCGTTGAAGCGGCGGGCGTAGTCGGTCGCGGCCAGCGCCGCCGACAGGCCGTCGGGCGGGTGCAGGCGGGCGTCGGCGTAGATGGCGTGCATCGCGGCCAGAAGCTGCGCGTCCATCGCCAGGCGCACCAGGTGCGCCACGAGGCTGGCGTCGCGGCCGACGTACGCGCTGAGCCGGCCGAGCGTCTGCAACGCCGCCGCCGCGTCGTGAGGCCGACCCTGGGCCGCGTACGTCCTGGCCGCGCCGTCGAGCAGCCCGGTGAACTGCCGCACGTACGCCAGCCGCTGAAGCCGCTGCTCCACCTGCTCATCGAAAGCCGCGTCGGCGTCGATGGGCAGGGTGCCCGTCTGGCCGACCGCCTCGGCGATCGCCGCCCGGGCCTCGGCCGTCTCGTCCAGGGCGAGCTGGCGCAGCTCCGCGTCCTCGTCCGGGCCCTCGTTCAGAAGCTGGACCGCCTGCCGGGAAAGCGTTGCGTAGGCGGCCTCGGCCTCGCGCCACGCCCGGCCGTCGCCGCGCTCCGGCTCCAGCAGCAACCCCGCCTGCTCCCATTGCGCAAGCTCGGCCCGCAGCGACCGGTGGCCGGAGCAGTTGATGATCGACATCACGCCCAGGAACAGGACGAGCAGGACCACGAAGCGGATGGCGAGCTTTCTCAGCAGCGTGCCGATTTTCATGGGCATGGGGCTCGTACGTGCGCCGGCCGGCGGCGGGTCGCGGTGCCGTCCGCGTCGGGTGGGTTTCGCCTCGCGACCCACCCGACAAAGGGCCCGAAGGCCTGGCAATCCGGCGCCAAACAGTCTACACCATATTCCGTGCCTTCCACGCCCGCTTGACCTTGGCCAGGATGTCCGTCGCCGACGCCGTCGAGATGACTGGCCTGGGCGCAACATTGTGCTGGTTTGAAGTACTCGTCGACTTCGCCAGCAGGTTGGTGGTTCGAGTCCACCCGTCGGCATAGCGCCGGTCAGCGCCGCCACGCGCGAAGTTCACGGTGTGGGGTGCCACGGCTT
>SKPT01000589.1 GCA_007119405.1 Phycisphaeraceae bacterium | reverse complement strand
TCATGAACGACCAGCGGATTGTTCCCGCCCATCTCCAGCGCCAGGATCTTCTCCGGCTTCTCCACCAGCGCCCGCCGCAGCGCCAGACCCGTCGCCAGGCTCCCCGTGAACAGCACGCCGTCGTGGTTGTCATGCTCGGCCAGGGCCTTGCCCACGTCCCCGCCGCCCTGGAGCACGTTGAGCACGCCGTCGGGCAGGTTGGCGGCCTGCCACAGCTCGGCCGTCTTCTGCGCCGTCCAGGGCGTCAGCTCGCTGGGCTTGAAGACCACGGCGTTGCCCGCCAGCAGCGCCGGGACGATGTGCCCGTTGGGCACGTGCCCGGGGAAGTTGAAGGGCCCGAGCACGACGAGCACGCCCAGGGGCTTGTAGCGCGTCGCGGCGGTGGTGTGGTCGGTGGTCGATTCGCTGGGGGTCTGACGCTGCTCGTGGGCCCGCAGCGTGGTGGGCACCTTGGCGATCATGGCGTCGATCTCGGTCAGCGCTTCCCAGCGGGGCTTGCCCGTCTCGACGCTGATGATCTCGGCCAGCTCGGCGCGTTCCGCGCGCAGGCGCTCGGCGAAGTCCTCGAGCACGGTCATGCGCTCGGCCAGCGGCGTCGCCGCCCAGCGCTCCTGGGCGCGGCGCGCGGCGGTCAGGGCGTCGTCAACCTCACGGCCCGTGGCGCATCGGCCGCGCCAGCACGCGGCGCCCGTGGCCGGATCGAAGCTGATGAGGTTGGGCCCGGCCGCGTCGCGCCAGCGGCCGCCGATCAGGTGCGTGGGCATGGGTAAGGGTCCGTCCAGCAACCGCCGCGGGGCAGGATATGCTCATGCCCGGGTTCGCGCGCAGACCGCACACGGACGCAGGGGCGTGAAAGCTCTATGACTTTTCTCCTCAGTGGCCTCGGTGTCTCTGGGCCTCGGTGGTTATTCTGACTGATTCCGGCTAGCTCGGCAGCGTGGCGACCTCGCCGGCGCTTTGGGCCGGCTCCTCGGAATCCATCACCTGGCGAGGCAGGAGGTCGGGGGTGCGGCGGAGGTCCTCCAGGGCGATCGTGCCTGCCGCCAAGTGCTCCAGGCCCGCGGTCAGGAGCGTGGCGTGGCCCTTTTGCTTGAGACGGCGCCGGATCGCCGCCTCGTCGCGGCCGGCGAGGATCATGTTGTAGTCTTCCTCGTCGGGGCTCCAGAGCTCGAAAAGGCCCATGCGGCCGCGATAGCCGGTGCCGCGGCAATGGTCGCAGCCGCGGGCTTGGGCGACGCTCGCGGGCGGCTCCGCCCCGCCGGTGACGCCACGATACCAGCGGGCTTGATCCTCGGTGAGCGTGCCGCGCTCCTTGCACTGCGGGCACAGGCAACGCACCAGCCGCTGGGCGACGACGAGCGTCAGGGCGGCGGCGATCTCGTGGTTCTCCAGTTCCCAGTTGCGCAGCGCGGTGACGACGCCCACGGCGTCGCGGCTGTGGATGGTGGAAAAGAGGATGCGGCCGCGGATCGCGGCGTCGGCGGCGGCGTGGGCGGCGCGGGTCTCGCGCATCTCGCCGACCATCAGGTAGTCCGCGTCCATGCGCAGCAGCGAGCGCAGGCCGGTGGCGAACGTCAGGCCATGGGATGGATCGATCGTGATCTGCGCGACGCCGTCGAGGTGGTGCTCGACGGGGTCTTCGAGGGTGAAGATGCTGCGGTTGGCACGGATGAGCTCTTGCAGCAGCGCGTAGAGCGTGGTCGTCTTGCCGCTGCCGGTGGGCCCGGCGACGAGCAGCATGCCCGAGGCGGTGTCCAGCCAGTAGCGCAGGCGGCGTTCGTGGGCGTGGGGCAGGCCGAGGGCTTCGAGCTGGTGCTCGATGACGGCGATGTCGAGCATGCGGATGACCATCACCTCGCCGCGGCTGGCGGGGGCGACGCTCAGGCGCAGGTCGAGCTCGCGGTCGTCGAGGCGGTAGTGCAGGCGTGCCTCGGCGGGCTTGTAGAGGTGGCTGGTGTCGAGCTCGCCCATGACGCGGAAGTGGTTGAGCAGCCGCTCGCCGATGGCGGCGGGAACGACGGCGGCGTCGAGCAGGTCGCCGTCGATGCGCAGGCGCACGCGGACCGGGCCGTTCATGGCCATGAGGTGAATGTCCGAGGCGCGCTCGCGTCGGGCGTCGTGCAGCAGGGCGTTGGCCAGGGCCTCGATCTCGCCGCCGGCGGTGGCACGGGATTCGTCGAGCTGGACGAGGCGACGGGTGAACTGGCGTGCGAGGTCGGGGTGGGCGGTATCGGGATGAGCGGGCGCGGGCTGCGGCTGGATCGGGATCTGCTCGGCCATGGCTGTTGCGTGCTCCTTCCTCTCGCTGCGGCGCGAGGCCGGGGTCGTATGCTATGGCTATGTGCCGTCATCCGAGGGCTTCGGTTCGACGATTGCCCGACCGACAATGGCGGTCCACCAGCGGCCTCGCCCTGCCGATCTGGCAGCCTGGCGAAGGCGGTGAGGTCCGTAAACTTATGTTTTTCATAATTTTAATGCTTGTCCCCGCGGCGCAGCGGTTGCAGGGGTGGCAAAGTGTGCAGTAGGAAGGCTGAGCCTATGGCTGTCAAATTCGAGGACTACTACCAGACGCTCGGTGTCTCACGCGATGCCAGCCAGGAGGAGATTCAGCGCGCCTACCGCAAGCTGGCCCGCAAGTACCACCCGGACGTCAACAAGGAGGCCGACGCGGCCGAGCGGTTCGCCAAGATCGGCGAGGCTTACGAGGTGCTCAAGGACCCCCAGAAGCGGCGCAAGTATGACGAGCTTGGCCGCAACTGGAAGCAGGGGCAGGACTTCCGCCCACCTCCGGGATGGGAGGACATCCAGTTCGAGTTCCGCGGCCCGGGCGGGAACGCCCGTGGTGCCGGCGGTG
>SKPT01000583.1 GCA_007119405.1 Phycisphaeraceae bacterium | reverse complement strand
CGACGTAGGCCGCCAGCCCGATCAGGCCGTAGCGCCCGAAGGTGATGACCCACATGGAGTCGAGCAACTGGACCTCGCGGCCCTCCTCGTCGATGCGGTAGCGGCCCCAGCCGGCCCAGCCCAGCAGCGGGCGCTCCCAGGCCCGGCCGAGCATCGCGTTCTCGGAGTCGAGACGGAGCTGGAGCGAGGCCTGGCGATCGGGCGGGGCGACGGGCTCGATCGCCTCGACCAGCCACTGCCCCGTGGCCAGGCCGGTGGCCCGGGTCGTGACATAGACCGGCACCGCGAGGATCAGCCCCAGCAGCGCGACGCGGCCGACGGGCGTGCGCATGGCGAAGTAGGCGGTGACGGCCAGCCACATGAGCAGGGTCGGGCCCAGCGAGCGGGCGATGATGGTGGTCGACGCCAGGACGATCGCCAGGGCGAGCGTCGGCACGCCGAGCAGGCGGCGTTGGGCGCCGCTGTGCCACAGGATGAAGGCGATGACCGAGGCCAGGGCCAGGAACATCGACACCGCCAGGGCGTGCTGGAGGAAGACCATGGGGCGGAACCCGCCGGCGCGGATGTGCTGGGCGAACGAGTGCTGGTGGAAGCCGTAGAGGATGTTGTGCAACTGCGGGCTCATGCGGACCTCGTAGAGCACCAGCGGCACGTAGAGCATGCCGCCGAGCACCACGGCCACGCCGGCGTCGCGCAGGGCGTGGGGGTTGGTCAGGTAGAGCCGGCCCATGAGGTAGGGCAGGCCCCAGCCCAGGATCTGCGAGAGCCCGGAACTGAGCCCGTCGTACAACCCCAGGCCGTTGGCCAGCGAGGAGAAGACCGGGGTGATGCACCAGGCGATGATGGGCAGGTCGAACCATCGCGGGCGCAGGCGAGCGAGCCGGCCGTAGTCGAAGAAGCTGACGCAGATGAACGTGGAGACGGTGATGGCGACGATCTTGGAATAGTCGGGCAGCCCGGCGAACTGGTAGCGGGCCTCGGGCAGCAGCAGCAGGCCCAGCGTGTAGGCGGCGAGCACGGCGCGGCGAGGCTGAAGCAGGAGGAACAGCCCCAGCACGACGAGCGGGAAGCCCATCAGGGCCAGGTGGGCGAGGGCGGTCATGGGGCGTCAGATGTTCAAAGCGCGTGCCAGCGGCAATGCCCGCTTGCCCGTTTCGGCCACGCGATTCGCGCAGGGCGGGTGTCAGAGCGTAAACGGCGTGCCCAGGCCCATCGCCGCCCGGGCGGTGACGAGCCCGATGAGCACGGCGGCGAACAGGCCGGTGTGCACCAGGTCCTGCATGCTCGTGCTCAGGCCGTGCCACGCGCTGGCCAGCAGCAGCGTCAGGTAGTGCGGGGCGTCGGCCAGGGCGATGACGGCCACGGCCCCGACGATGCCCCAGCTCGCGAACGCCACGGGCAGGCCCACGACGATCGTCACCAGCTTGGCGAACTGGCCGAGGGTGTTGAACTGCGGCTTGCCCAGCGCCAGCAGCGCCGGGTTGAGCGTGGTGCCCAAGACCTTGGGCCAGAGCCCGATGGCGAGCAGGGGCAGCATCCACGAGGCCTGGATGTAGCGCTCGTCGTAGAGCAGGAGGATGATCTGATCGCCGACGCACACCACGGCGGCCAGGCCCAGGGCGACGCAGCGCAGCAGCCGGCCGCGATGCGTGAGGATGCGCTCGCGAAGTTGCCGCCGGGGCAGGTGCCTGCGGCTGGAGATCGCGGGCAGGACGACGCGGTTGTTGAGCTTGCTGATCAGCGCCCGCGGGGCCTCGGTCATGACATAGGCGATGACGAACACGCCGAACATCTCGATGCTCAGCAGTTTGCCCAGGATGAGCCGATCGGCATAGGTGGCCAGGTAGGTCAGCGCGGTGGCCATGAAGATCCAGACGCCGAAGCCCAGCAGCTCGCGCCCCGCCGCCGACTCCCATCCCAGGCGATGGCGGAACCCGGGCAGGCGCCACATGCGATGGCTGACGATGGCGCGGTAGAGCCCGCCGGCCAGCGCGCCGAGGATCAGCGCCCAGACGCTGGGCCAGATCAGCGCGACGGAGACGACGACGCTGACGTTGACGATCTGGCGCGTCAGGTCCAGCAGCGAGATGCGGCCGAGCTGGAGCCGGCGGTTGAGCACGAAGATGGTGATGGCGTCGAAGCCGCCCAGCAGCGAGACGATCCCGGCCACCGGCAGCAGCCACAGCAGCATGGGCTGGTCGTAGAGCCGGGCCAGGGGCCAGGCCAGGGCGGCGGTCATGGCCCAGAGCAGCACGCCGCGGACAATCTGCAGCGTCCAGGCGGTGCGCAGGAAGGCCGGGTCCTCCCCGCGGTCGCTGCGGATGATGCCCGGGCCCAGGCCGACGTCGGAGAACATGATCAGCCCGCGACGGGCGATGTTGACCAGCCCCATCAGGCCGAACGCCTCCGGCATGAGCAGGCGAGCCGCGGCGACGTTGCCCACGAGGCGCACGACCTGGGCGGTGCCCTCGCTGAACATGATCCACGACGCGCCGCGCATCGCCTGGCGCTTCAGCGGGCGCGTCGAGGCAATCGGTTCGCCGGGTGAGCTGGTCATGAGCGGACATGGCCTCGCGGCGTCGGGTTATTCAGCCGGGCGCAGTTGACCTCTGCGCTCGGTCATGGCTCTCGGGGGCCGCTGACACGGATTCCGCTTCAATCGCGGGCGGAACGGCCACACCGCGCCGTGACGCGTTGATGTAGGGTGGGTAGAGCGAAGCGAAACCCACCGGTTGCGGCGGAAAGCACGGCCAGCGTGGTGGGTTTCGCTGCGCTCTACCCACCCTACATCACGCCGCCACGCCGTAGTTCACGGCGTTGGGTGCCACTGGCGGCTTGCCCGCCAGTGCCCAGGT
>SKPT01000663.1 GCA_007119405.1 Phycisphaeraceae bacterium | reverse complement strand
TCCGTCGAAGCTCCGCGAGCGTGAGAAACCTTGTCACACTCTCGCGCACCTGCCTTTTGCGTTCCGCAAGGAGCGCCTCATGCCACCGGGGCGAAGTCAGCCGCAGATTGCCAGCAAGACGGCGATTCATCCCGTCTTCTCCATCCGTCCGTTGTCCTCAAACTCCAGGCTCGTGACCAACATCACATCCACGATCTGGGAGGACTCGTCGCCCAACCACACGACTGCGGTCCGGCCACCGGGCGATACCGATACCTGCTCAGGGTGCACGACGCGTAGCGACCGCCCGTCGGCAAGATGCATCCGAAACGGACGGAACGGCTCATTCTTCAGGCTTTCGCGTAGCTGTTGCGTCTGCATCGCGATGATCCTACCGAAACAGGTCTCGTTGACTCCGCGCCTGACGATCTACTCGGACATAAATGAGAATCACTCTTACTAGCCAATCAGTGGGCCTCTTAGAAAATCAGCAACGTATATCAGCGTCGCCGCAAGTATCACGATCCCGATCAATACCAAGACGACTGTTCCGCCGCGCCCATAGATCCCCGGCTGACGCACATGCGGGTTGTGCTTCGCCGCTTCAATTATGCAGATCAACCATAGGATCGGCGTGGTAATCAGTCCGATCCCCACCGAAATCGCTGTTACACTTACGAACAAGACGACCCACCAAAAAATCCAGGCAAGCACACGGCCTTGGATAAGCTGCCCTACTCCCGGGAGGAAGACGTTGACGAGAGCGGGCAACGCTTGGGACGGTTTTGGCAGCGGATGATCGCCAGTCATGATCCGTATCCTATCATGGAGATCCAGTCGCCGATCTCCTTCTCACCGCGGCTGCCCGTTGCCACTGACGTCACCCCCGCCACGCCCCGCCGCGTGCACACCCTCGCCGCGCACGACGTGGTCGCGCGGGATCAGCGATTCGGCGTCGCCCCAGGCGCCGCTGAGCATCAGGTCAATCGCCTGCGTCAGCTCCTCGACGAGGAAGGGCTTGCCCTGGACCTTGTTGAGCCCTCTGGCGTCGACGAGGAAGCGGCCGCGGATGAGCGTGCGCAACTGGCCGGTGTTCAGTTCGGGGATGAGCACCTTCTGGAAGCGTGAGAGCACGTTGCCGAGGTTGGCGGGCATGGGGTTGAGGTGGCGCAGGTGGAGGCAGGAGACGTCCTGGCCCGTCTCGCGTGCGCGCTCGACGGCTGTGAGGATCGCCCCGTGCGTGCCACCCCAGCCGAGGACGAGCAGCTCGCCGGTGGCGTCGCCGAAGGGCTCGACCGGCGGGATGAGCTGGGCGATCCGCGCGATCTTTTCCTGGCGCAGGTCGGTCATGCGCTGGTGGTTGTCCGGGTCGTAGGAGACGTTGCCGGAGACGTCTTCTTTCTCGAGCCCGCCGATGCGATGCTCGAGGCCCGCGGTGCCGGGGATCGCCCACGGCCGAACGAGCTTCTCGTCACGGGCGTAAGGCTCGAACGGCTGCTGATCGGTCGTGGGGGCGGGGTGGTGGACCTCGATCTTCTCGAAGCCGTCGGCGTCGGGGATGCGCCAGGGCTCGGCGCCGTTGGCGAGGTAGCCTTCGCTGAGGATCACGACGGGCACGAGGTGCTGGAGGCTGATGCGTACGGCTTCGATGGCGATGTCGAAGCAGTCGGCGGGCGACTGGGGTGCGAGCGCGACCACGGGGCTCTCGCCGTTGCGGCCGAACAGCGCCATGAGCAGGTCGCTCTGTTCGGTTTTCGTGGGCAGGCCGGTCGACGGTCCGCCGCGCTGCACGTCGACGACGACCATGGGCAGCTCGGTCATCACCGCCAGGCCGATCGCCTCGCTCTTGAGCGCGAAGCCTGGTCCGGAGGTGCCGCAGACGCCGATCTGGCCGGCGTAGGAGGCGCCGATGGCGGCGGCGGCGGCGGCGATTTCGTCCTCGGCCTGGAAGGTGCGGACGCCGAAGTTGCGCAGGCCGGCGAGCGAGTGGAGGATGTCGCTGGCGGGCGTGATCGGGTAGGAGCAGTAGATGATGTTCTTGCCGGAGAGCTCGCTGGCGGCGACGAGGCCCATGGCGAGCGCGTCGTTGCCGGTGACCTTGCGATACTTGCCCGGTGCGATGGAGGCCTTCTCGACCTCGAAGCGTTCGGAGAAGATTTCGGCGGTTTCGCCGAAGTAGTACCCGGCCTTGAGTGCGGCGATGTTGGCGTCGGCGACCTCGGGGAGGTTTTTCTTGTTGCGGAAGTAGTCGTCGAGGAACTTGACGGTGGTCTCGATGGGGCGGTCGAAAAGCCAGTAGACGATGCCCAGGGCGTACATGTTTTTGCACCGGCCGACGTCCTTGGCGCCGAGGCCGGAGTCCGCGAGGGCTTCGGTGTTCAGTCGGGTGATGGGCACGCGGAAGATGCGGTACTTCTGGAGGTAGTGCTCGTCCTCGACGGGGTTGTAGCCGTCGGTGTAGCCGGCTTTGCGGAGGTTGAGTTTTTCGAATTCGGAGTCGTTGACGATGACGATGCCGTCGTCCTCGACGTCGCGGATGTGGGCTTTGAAGGCGGCGGGGTTCATGGCGATCAGGGCGTTGACCTTGTCGCCTGGTGTGTAGATGTCCTCGCTGGCGAAGTTGATCTGGAAGCCTGAGACGCCGGGGACGGTTCCGGCGGGGGCGCGGATTTCGGCGGGGAAGTCGGGGAGTGTGGCGACGTCGTTGCCGAAGATGGCGGAGGTGTCGGTGAACTGGGTGCCGGCAAGCTGCATGCCGTCGCCGGAGTCGCCGGCGAAGCGGACCACGACCGAGTCCAACTTTCTGCCAGTGCCTGTCTTATCCGCTTGCTTCACGCCCACGATCAAACCTCGGCTGCTTCGATGAATACGTCAATGG
>SKPT01000323.1 GCA_007119405.1 Phycisphaeraceae bacterium | reverse complement strand
GCCTGCCCATCCTCCATCTTGTACCGAGAATGGCGGCATGGCGCAACCCCTATATGTTGTGGTTGGGCGGCCATGGCAACACAAGGCGTGAACGGTTACTCGACATCCCATCCCCGTCCGGACGCCTCGGGCGACGAGGCTCGACCATCGCATTCGATGATGCATCGCCGCCGCCCCGCGACCACCGGTCGCGGCTTTATGGTCCGTCGGCGGCCGAGTCGCTCGTGGTGCGCTGGCGCTGTAGCCGCACGCGCTTGACCTTCGTGCGGTCGACGTCGGTGACGGTGAAGCGGACGTTGTCGTAGTCGAAGCTTTCGCCCGTCTCGGGGATGTGCCCGAGCGTGGAGAAGACGAACCCGCCGACCGTGTCGTAGTCCTCGTCCTCGGGCAGCTCCAGGTCCATGGCGTCGTTGAGCTCGCCGATGCGCAGGCGGGCGTCGACGTCGGTGGTGGAGTCGTCGACAGGGTGGATTTCGGGGATCTGCTCCAGCGGTTCGTATTCGTCCTGGATCTCGCCCACGAGCTCTTCGAGGATGTCCTCGATGGTGACCAGGCCCGCGGTGCCGCCATACTCGTCGAGGACGATGGCCAGGTGCACCTTGCGGGCCTTGAACTCGGCGAGCAGCTCGCGGACGGACTTGGACTCGGGCACCATGTACGCCTCGCGGATGACCGCGTGCAGGTCGAAGGGCAGGTGCCCGTTGCCCAGGAAGCTGATGAGGTCCTTGGCGTAGAGCAGGCCCACGATGTGGTCCAGGTTGGTCTCGTAGACGGGGATGCGGCTGTGGCCGAAGTCGATCACCGCGCGCTTGACGTCTTCGAGCGAGCTGGTGATCTCGATGCCGTGGATGTCGGTGCGCGGCGTCATGATCTCGCCCGCGGTGGTGTTGGGCAGGTCGAAGACGGCTTCGAGCATCTCCTTCTGCACGTCGTCGACGTCGGCGGCCTCATGCTCCTCGACGACGCTGAGCACCTGGTCGCTGATCTCGCGATCCGGCTGATCCAGCTCCGCGCCGCTGATGCGGCGGACGACCGGGTCGATGAGCCCCAGCGTGGCGGTCAGCGGCCGGGCCACGACCAGCAGCCCGGTCAGCAGCGGGATCGAGCGGGCGAGCATCTCCTCGCGGCGGTAGCGCGCCCAACTGTGGGGGATGGCCACGGAAAAGACGCTGACGATGCCCGCCGCGAGCAGGAATGCCACGAGGTAACGCGCCCAGGCCTGGTCGTCGGCGAACCAGCCGTGGACGAAGTAATACGTCCCCAGCAGCGCTACGAGGTTGAACGCGGTGCGCAGGACGCTCGAGAGCAGGTTCAGCTCGCTGAGCTGCCGCAGAAACGGCTCGAGGCGGTGGCCCTGCTCGCGCTGGGCGAGCACGTCGGCGAGGCGCTTGCGCGAGAAGCTGCGCAGGGCGATCGAGCACGTGGCGAAGTAGCACGCGATCACAGCCGCAGCCAGCGCGATCCATATGCCGGGACTCAACGTCGGTCTCACCTGCCCCCGGTGCTCGTTATCCAGCGGCGGCCGCACCGGCGGGGGCGCCGGCGGCTCGCCGTCCCGCGCCACGCGCGGGCGGGCCGGGGCGGGATCAATCCTTCCCGTACACCGCGCCCAGGCCGGCTCGCGTCAGCAACTCATCCTCGCGGCGGTGCATGCGAGCCGCGGCCTCGGGCGCCTTGTCGTCCTCACCGACCAGGTGCAGCAGCCCATGCAGCGCGTACAGCAGCAGCTCGAGGCGCACGGCGTGGCCCCGGGCGGCCGCCTGTCGCCGGGCCTCGTCCAGGCAGACGATCACCTCGCCCTGGACCTTCGCCACCTCCCGCGCGACGCCCGGCTCGTCGCGCAGATCGAAGCTCAGCACGTCGGTGGTGCCCGCCTCGCCCCGGTACTGCTCGTGCAGGGCCGCCATCTGCGCGTCGTCGACGACCGCCAGGCTCAGCTCGCCGCCCGCGACGCCCGCCAGGGCCGCCAGCTTCGCCAACTGCACGTCCAGCCAGCCGGTCAGCGGCGGGTCGGGCTCGTCGGTCTCGATGGTCAGCTCGATGCGCAAGGGGGGCGGTCTGAGCGGGTCGTCGCCCGCAGGCGCGGAGCCCTCCCCCGTGGCCGGGCCCGGCTCTGCGTGGACCTGGCCGGGACTCGATCCAGGCGTCGGGGCGGATTGACTCACCATCGGGCTCATCGAAGCGCGTTAACTCTAGCCCATCGCGGGGCGGTCGCCAAGAGGCGGATTTCGCGGGGGCCTTCTTACCCCCCTCCCGGAGGGAGGGGGTTCAAACACACGCCCTGCCCGGGGGAGAGGGTTCAGCGAGCGCGACGCGGTACCCGCAAACGGTCCGCGCCTCGTCTGCTTCGTGCCTGCGTGCCGCGGCCAACCCCTTCACCCGCCCATCTGCTCCGGCCGGGGCAGGGGGCAGTCGCGCTGCTTGACGAACGTGATGCAGTTGCCGCGCTTGTTGAAGCTGACGCTGGTCATGTAGGCCTTGATGAGCATCACGCCCCGGCCGCCGGGCCGCTGGAGGTTCTCTTCGCAGGTCGGGTCGGGCAGGGTCTCGGGCCTGAAGCCGGGCCCATCGTCGCAGACGGTGATGACCGTGCGGTCGTGCTCGACGGTGTACTCGATGCGCACCTGCTTGGTCGGGTCGCCGGCGTTGCCGTGCTGGATGGCGTTGTTCAGCGCCTCCTCCAGGGCCAGGCGCAGGGCGAAGCGGGCCCGCTGCGGGTAGCCGAGGCGCTCGACCTGTTCGAGGATCGTGCGCTGGACCTCGCTGGCGTTCTCGGCCTCGCTGGGGATCACCATCCTGGTCGGGGCACTGGCCATGAATCGGCGTCGCCTCGGGGCCGCGGCGCCTCGCCCGGCCAGCG
>SKPT01000174.1 GCA_007119405.1 Phycisphaeraceae bacterium | reverse complement strand
TCGCCGAGCTCCTGGACGACCTTGTGCTCGATGGGCAGGCCGTGGCAGTCCCACCCGGGGATGAAGGGCGTGTCGTAGCCGAGCATGGAGCGGCTGCGGACGACGAAGTCCTTGAGGACTTTGTTTTCGAGGTGCCCGAGGTGGATTGAGCCGTTGGCGTAGGGCGGGCCGTCGTGGAAGACGAAGCGGCCTCGCGGGTGGTCGGCTTCGCGGAGCTGGGCGTAGAGGTTGGCCTTGCCCCAGCGCTTGATGGACGCGGGCTCGTTCTGGACGAGGTTTGCCCGCATCGCGAAGTTGGTGCGCGGCAGGTTCAGCGTCTTCTTGTAGTTGCGCTGCTGGGCTTGGGTCATGAGCTCAATTTCTGATTTCTGATGGCTGATTTCTGATTGTGTGGATCGGCGATCGAGGCTCGCCCCAACGACAAAAGCCCTGCCGCGGGACAGGGCTCCATCGGTGCAAGGGGGATGCCTGCCCGGCGTCAGCGGCTGGGGCTGATAATGATCGCGATGGCGCGGCGGGCGCGGGTCATGGCAGGAGTATACGCCCGGGCCGGCGGCGGTGCCAGCCCCGGGCGAGGGGCGCGGCCGGCCTATCTCGGGCAGGGGTATGGCCATCCTGCCCCCTCCCTGCGGGAGGGCGGGGGAGGGTGCGTCCTGCTGCCGGGGAGCGACGATTCGCCGCGCGGGCGCTTCGGGCATTCGTGCGCATTCTCCCCCAACCCCTCCCGGAGGGAGGGGGGCAGGATTGCCGCCACTGACCGGGCCGGGGGCAACTTCCCGCTCCGGCTGGCCGATAAAGGCGATGATGGGAGAATCCTGCGCAGACACTTCCGGAGCGTCGCCGCCGCGGATCGGGCAGATCCGCCAGGGTGAGCTGGGCGAGGCGCTGGCCTGGGCGGGCGAGCGTGGGGTGGCGCTGTCGCCGGGGCAGGTGGTGGCGCGGCTGAGCCTGTGGGCGCGGCGGGAGGAGGCGCTGGTGGGCCTGGCGCTGTATCGGCCGCAGGCGGACGGGCGCGGGGTGGTGGAGCTGGTCCTGGACGAGACGGAGGTGGCCGGGCCGACGCGGCGGATGCTGCTGGACAAGGCGTTGCGGAAGCTGGCGGCGGCGGGGCATTACCACTGTCGGCTGCACACGCCGCACGCCGAGGCGCTGCTGAACGATGTGAACTGGCTCAGGGCGGTGGCCGGCGAGGCGCCGGCGGGCGTGTGACGCCTCAGGGCCAAGGGAGGGTTCTCGCAGAGGCCGCCAACAGCGCCGGGGCAAACCCCCCTCCTCCAGACGCCCCCTGGAGCGCCGTGAACTGCCTCGTGGCCGGGCTGATGCAGGGTGGGTAGAGCGCAGCGAAACCCATCACGAACGTCGGCGATCGTCGGCGCCGCGCGGTGGGTTTCGCTTCGCTCTACCCACCCTACATCAGCGCCGCCACGCGTAAAGGTCACGGCGTTGGGTGCCACTGACAAGCTCCGCGGAGTCCGCTTGTCAGTGGCACTCGCCCTGCGCCCCTGGCGAGAACCCAGCCGTCGCGCGGGTGCGATGGCCCTGGGAACGGGCAGCGCCGCCATGCCCGCGTCGCGGTGATCCGCTATAACACGCTCAATGGCCCCGTCTCGCCCTGGTTCCGCTCCTGATCCGCCGGCGGCGCCGGGGGTGCTGCTGATCATCTCGGGGCCGTCGGGCGTGGGCAAGACGACGATCGCGCGGGCGGTGCAGCGCGAGCTGGACGCGGTCTTCAGCGTGTCGATGACCACCCGGCCGCGCACCGACGCCGACACGCCGGGGGTGGATTATCACTTTGTCGATGACGCCGCGTTCGCCCGGCATCGCGAGGCGGGCGAGCTGCTGGAGTGGGCGCAGGTGTTCGATCATTGTTACGGCACGCCGCGGCGGCCGGTGGTGGAGAACCTTGCCGCCGGCCGCATCGTGCTGCTGGAGATCGACGTGCAGGGGGCGGTGCAGGTCAAGGCGAACATGCCCGGGGCGTTCGCGGTGTTCATCCTGCCGCCTTCGGAGCAGGTGCTGCTGGATCGGCTGCGCCAGCGCAAGCGTGAGGACGAGGCGACGATCCAGCGGCGGTTCACCAAGGCCAAGGATGAGATCGCCCGCGCCCGCGCCAGCGGCGTCTACGATGCATTCATCGTCAACGACAACCTCGACGAGGCGATCAACGAGACGGTCGGGGCGATCCGCCAGGAGCTGGAGGCTCGGCGGGGGAAGATCGCCACGAATGAACACGGGACGCCTCCGTGAAACCGCGAAGAAGCGAAGACACGCGAAGTCGCGAAGGTGCAGGCGATCAGGCAAAAAAACGCTCTTCGCGCTCTTCGCCCGCTTCGCTTCTTCGCGGTTTTTCGCAGGCTCCAGATCACGTTTCGAGCAAGGAAAGGACACGTGTGATGATCGTTGGTGTGCCGCGGGAGACGAAGCCGGATGAGTACCGCGTGGCGATGCTGCCGGTGGGCGTGGAGCTGTTGGCCGGGGCCGGGCACGAGGTGATCGTCGAGTGTGGGGCGGGCGTGGGCAGCGGGTATGGCGACGAGCAGTACGCGGCGGCGGGGGCCCGGCTGGTGGACGGGCCGGAGGCGGTGTTCGCGCAGGCGGAGACGGTCGTGAAGGTCAAGGAGCCGGTGGGCGAGGAGATCGAGCGTCTGAGGCCGGGGCAGGTGGTGTTCACGTATTTTCATTTTGCGGCGAGTCGCGAGCTGACGGAGCGTTGCCTGGCGCGTCGGATCACGGCGATCGCGTACGAGACGCTGACGGACGGGCAGGGTCGGCTGCCGCTGCTGACGCCGATGAGCGAGGTGGCGGGCCGGATGAGCATCCAGGAAGGGGCGAAGTGTCTGGAGGCGCCGATGCGGGGGCGGGGGATATTGCTCGGCG
>SKPT01000538.1 GCA_007119405.1 Phycisphaeraceae bacterium | reverse complement strand
CGCGTTTGGCGCGGGTCATGGCGACGTAGAGGTTGCACAGGTCTTCGAGGCGCTGCTCGTGTCGTCGGCGGTCGTAGACGTGGGCGATCTCGGGCAGGAGCTGGCGGAGGCTGGCGTCGCCGCTGCGCATGACGCGGGCGATGTCGCCGGTGGGCTCGTCGCCGCGGTCGAGCAGGATGTTGAAGGTGTTGCTCAGGGCGAGGTTGAGGTCGGCCAGCACCACGGCCTCGAACTCCAGGCCCTTGGCGGCGTGGATGGTCATCACGCGGATGGGGGCGGGTGCGGGGTCGTCGACGCGGGCGGCTTCGACGTAGGCGACGAACTCGCCGGGGCGCAGGCCGGTCATCGGTTCGTGCTGCTCGGCGAGGTCGATGAGCTGGCTGAGACGGTGCAGGTCGCGTGCGTCGCAGTGGCCGGCGAGCCGGCGGGTCCAGTCGCTGATGAGGCCGGGGTAGCCGCGGTCGAGCAGTTGGCGGCGGATGCGGAGGCTGACGGCGGCGCGATTGGCGTCGGTGTTGGCGGTGAGGTTGACGATGGCCGCGAGCGGGGAGTTGAGGACGTGGAAGCCCGCGGCCTTGTCGCCGCTGTGGTCGGCGAGCGTCATGGCGGAGAGCACGGCCGCGACGGCGGGGGTGTCGGCGACGCCGCCGCCGCCTTCGCCGGAGACCGCGAGGTTGCGGCGGCGCAATTCGAAGAGCAGGCGTGCGGCGGTAGCGTTGCGGCGCACGAGCACGCCGAGGCTCGCGGCCGGTGCCTGGGCGTGGACGCGCTGAACGATGTCGGCGATGGCCGCGTCCTCGCTGCCGGGGGTGAGCGTGGCGAGTGCGGCGTCGTCGGGATCGGGTGGGGCGTCGGTGTCGTCGTCCTCGGTGGCGGGGTCGGATGGCGTGGCGGGTGTGGTTTCGAGGCGGACGTAGCCGGGCAGGTTTTTGTGGAAGGCTTCGTGCGGGGGGAAGGCGCGTTGCCAGGCGTCGGTGGCGTCGAGG
Organism: Phycisphaeraceae bacterium; assembly: GCA_007119405.1. Next base: position 1,892 of record SKPT01000538.1, on the reverse strand, counting down.
TCGTCGCTCATGGCGGGGCAGGCGACGAGATGGGTGAAGACGCGGTTGACGGCTTCGAGCACGGGCGGGGCGCAGCGCCGGCTGAGGCTCAGCTCATCGCTGGTGCCGCCGGCGGCTTTGACTTTCTGTTCGACGATGTCGAAGAGGGCGGCGCATCCGCCGCGCCAGCCATAGATCGCCTGCTTGGTGTCGCCGACGCAGAAGAACGACCGGCCGCTGTCACGGGGCGGGCCGTGGTCGAGGATCTGGTCGGCCAGCGGGCCGAGGACGCGCCACTGTTCGAGGCTGGTGTCCTGGAACTCGTCGAGCAGGAGGTGGTGGAGTTGGCCGTCGAGGCGGAAGTGGATGTCGAGCCAGAGCTCGGGGGCGGCGAGGGGCAGCTCGCGGGCGAGCTTGTGGGTCAGGTCGGAGAAGAGCACGACGCGCTGCTCGCGGCGGAGGCGGGTGATCTGCCTGTCGTAGCGGGCGAGCAGCTCGTGGGTGGCTTCGCCCCACCAGGCGAGGTCGCGGCGGAGCTCGGCCAGGGCGTGGTCGACGAGGGGTTGGTAAGCGTCGGCCAGGGGCGCGGGGACTTCATCGCCGTAGTAGGTGCCTTGGTCGAGGGCGACGAGTTTGGCCAGGCCCGAGCTGAGCAGGCCGCGCCAGTCGCGGGCCTGGGCCTGGGTGACGTCTTTTTTCAGCGCGTTGACCCAGCGCGACTTGGGCTTGCCCGCGTTGGTGGTGGGCACGTGGTGGCCGGCCTCCGCGAGCCGTTCGATGGCGGCGACGAGCTCGTCGTCGTCCATGAGCCCTGCCGGATGGGTCTGGCGGGCCCAGAGCTCGGGGGCGGGGGCCTGGCGGTAGATGTCGTAGAGGTCGCGGACGAGCTCGTCGATGGCGCCGGTGACGGAGCGGGCGGCCATGTCGTGGTGGGTGCGGCGGAGCAGTTCGAGCATGACGGCCAGGCCCGCGTCCTTGTCGTCGCTGTCGTTGTCGACGGCTTCGCCGAGCAGGGCCTCGACGGCGTCGCGGCGGACCTGGCCGGCCAGCGGATGGGCTTCATCCAGCAGGCGCGGCTCGACGGGCAGGTCGAGCTCGAGGCGGAAGGCGCCGGCGATGCGGTTGAAGAAGCTGTCGATGGTGCAGATGCTCACGCGGTTGAGCGCGGCCACGACGCGGCGGAGCAGGGCAAGACAGTCGCTGTCGGTGAGCAGGTTGGTGAGGTCGAGATCGTGGGTGAGGCGCTGGCGCTCGTCGGGGTCGGCGGCGGCGTGGGCGAGCCGACCGAGCACGCGGGCGAGGATTTCGCCCGCGGCCTTGCGCGTGAAGGTGGTGGCGAGGATGGCGGCCGGCTCGGCGCCGGCGACGAGCAGCTTGAGGTACTGCACGGTCAGGCGATAGGTCTTGCCGGTGCCGGCGGAGGCGCGGATGACCTGGTGCGTGAGGTTCAGCTCAGGCATGGCGCGGCTCCGGCGGGGGTGAACCACGGAGGCACAGAGAGCACAGAGAAGAGGGGAGAGAGGGAGGGCGAGAGAGCCACAGATGAACACGGATGAACACGGATAAAGGTGGGGAGGGGACTAAGCCAAATGGATCTCCTTCGCGTCCTTCGCCTCCTTCGCTACTTCGCGGTTTCTCAGATGTTTCACGGATGAAGGCGGGGAGGAGGCGGTGGTTTGTGGGGTTGATGGGTTGGTGAGCTGGTGTGTGGGCGAGGCGATGGCGGGCGCGCCGCCGGTGGCGGCCCGTTGGGGGTGCGCGGTGGTGTCGGTGACGCAAGGTGGCAGGGGACGCCTTCCCCCGGTCCCTCCCGGGGCGAGGGGGGGTGGAGGCGGGCGCCGTTGATTGCACACGCGCACAGCAGCCTTCGGCGTGCTGTGCGTCACCGCGGCTTGTCGAGGATCCACGGCCAT
>SKPT01000098.1 GCA_007119405.1 Phycisphaeraceae bacterium | reverse complement strand
TCTCGCCGACGCTTTTCATTTGCGTGGTGAGGGTGGGGTCGGCCTCGGGGAACTTCTCGAAGGCGAATCGGGGAATCTTCACCACCACGTAGTCGATCGTCGGCTCGAAGCAGGCCTTCGTCCGACCCGTGATGTCGTTGGGCAGCTCCCACAGCGAGTAGCCCACCGCCAGCTTGGCGGCGATCTTGGCGATCGGAAAACCCGTGGCCTTCGACGCCAGCGCGGACGATCGGCTGACGCGCGGGTTCATCTCCACCACCAGCATCTCGCCGTTGGCGGGGTTGATCGCGAACTGGATGTTCGAGCCGCCGGTGTCCACGCCGATGGCGCGGATGATCGCCTGGCTGGCGTCGCGCATGCGCTGGTATTCGCGGTCGGTGAGCGTCTGGGCGGGCGCGACGGTGATCGAGTCGCCGGTATGCACGCCCATGGCATCGATGTTCTCGATGGAGCAGACGATGATGACGTTGTCGTCGTGGTCGCGGACGACCTCCAGCTCGTATTCTTTCCACCCGATCACCGACTGGTCGATGAGGATCTGATGCGTCATGGAGGCGTCGAGGCCGCGGCGGACGATGTCCTCGAACTCTTCGCGGTTGTAGGCGATGCCCCCGCCCGTGCCGCCGAGCGTGAACGCCGGGCGGATGATCGCCGGCAGCCCCGTGCGCTCGACGACGTCCCACGCCTCCTCGACGCTGTTGGCGATGCCCGCCTCGGGGTTGGCCAGGCCGACGGATTCGACGATCTCGCGGAAGATGCGGCGATCCTCGGCGCGGTAGATGACCTCGCGGGTGGCGCCGATCATCTCCACGCCGTAGCGATCCAGCACGCCGTCGTCGTAGAGCTGGCAGGCGCAGTTCAGCGCCGTCTGCCCGCCCAGCGTCGGCAGCAGGGCGTCGATGTGGAAGGGCCCATCCTGCTCCTTGTCGATGATGCGGCGGACGGCCTCGGGCGTGATGGGCTCGATGTAGGTGCGGTCGGAGAACTCCGGGTCGGTCATGATCGTCGCCGGGTTGGAGTTGACCAGCACGACCTGGTATCCCTCCTCGCGCAGGGCCTTGCACGCCTGCGTGCCGGAGTAGTCGAACTCGCAGCCCTGGCCGATGACGATGGGCCCGGAGCCGATGATGAGGATGGTCTTGATGTCGGTGCGCTTGGGCATGGGGGGTTGTTCAGGGGGCAGGGGGCAGTCGGCAGCGGGGGCCGCGAGCGATGCGGTGTGCGCGGGGCGCGGCCAAATTGGGCTAATGTTAGCGACCGCGAGGCGGTGCCGCCATCGACCCTATAAAGCCGCGACCGTCTCGCATCACCCGCGCCGCCAGCTCACCGCCGGCTCGATTTCCCGCGGCTGCTCGTAACCGCACTCGGGACAAGTCCGGCTGCCCGCGGCGATCGTGCCACGGAGCTCATACTTGCAGCTCAGGCATAGTTGCCCGGTCATTCGCCGCCGGTATGTCCGCTCCGTCCACCACCAGAGTGAATATCCGAAAGCAATGCCCCCGATCGGAAAGCACGTCAGGCCGAAAGGCAGGATATCCAACGCAGAGTCCCACGCCTCGCCTTCCACCAGAACCGTGTAGCCGCCGAACGCAGCAACCCACAACAACCCCGTAAGCACGCCCCAGTACAGCACGCCGTAGGTCAGGACGAACCGCTCGCGCCCCATGCGCCGGCTCTTGTGCCACTGCGCCGGATCCGACTTCCATGTCACCCGGCGTCGCTCATGCTCGCCCTGCGACGTCATGGCTCCAGTGTACCCGAGGCGGCGCTACCATAAAAAGCCGCGACCGCTGGTCGCGGGGAATCGGCGGAAGCCCCCCTGCCAGGGAGCATCACCGTCGCCACCGCAATCCGCGAACCCCCGCGCGGAGGCCGGCGCCGAACGCCACCGCGCGCCATCACAGGTCGTCTGCCATCGCACATCCTCCCCCGCCGCCCCGGGACCACCGGTCCCGGCTTTATACCTCGACCGTCTCGCGGCGCGCCGCCGCGCGGCGGGGCAGGAAGTCCAGGTCGCGCACGCGCTGCACCCGGCGCGGCAGCGTCGGGCGGCGCAGCGCCAGATACGCTGGCATCACGGTCCAGCACGCCAGCAGTGTCAGCGCGATGCCCGTCGAGAGGACGAACCCCAGGCTCGCCATGCCGCGGTGGCTGGCCCCGAGCAGCACCGCGAAGCCGATGATCGCGGTCAGGCTCGTCATCGTCACGCCCTTGCCCGTGCCCGCGGCCAGCCCGGGCGGGTCGGCGTGCGGGCTCTGGCGAAAGCGATGCACCACGTGCACGCCCGCGTCGACGCCGATGCCGAACATCAAAGGCAGCACCACGATGTTCGCCGGGTTGATCTGCACGCCCGCCAGGTACATCACGCCGAACGTCGCGGCGAAGCCCAGCGCCACCGGCACCAGCGTCAGCGCCGCGTCGCGCAGGCGGTGAAAGTCCAGCCAGACGAGCACGAACACCGCCGCCAGCGCGTAGAGCCCCGCGAGCATGTAGGAAACGCGGATCAGCTCGCCCGACCCGTAGAGCTGCACCAGCGTGCCCGTGACCTGCGGGTCCACGCGGCGCATCTGCTCGACGAAGCCGCCGAGGAACTCCGGCTGAAGCGGGTCCGTCACGCCCGCCGGCAGAGACGGGAACACCTCCAGCGCCAGCCGCGGCGTGCCGTCAGCCGCCCGGGCGACCCAGGGGCGCAGCAGCTCGGCAGGCAGGTCACTGACCCGCACCGGCGACGGGTTCAGCGCGGCGTCGATCTGCCGCGCCACCTCGGCGCGGTAGCGCGTGTAGTCGGCGCGCAGGGCGGCGAGGCGAACATCACGCTCCGCCTCTTCGAGCCCATGGCCCGTCGAGACCAGCTCCGCCAGCGCCGCCTCCAGCCGCGCAAG
>SKPT01000119.1 GCA_007119405.1 Phycisphaeraceae bacterium | reverse complement strand
TAAATGTCCCACACCACGAACGTCACCAGCGACAGGTCGCCCAGCTCCTCCTGGGCCGTGTCGAGGTAGCGCTCCATCGGCTCATAGTCGAAGCGGTAGCCGCCCTCGCCGTCGTCGACCCAGCGCACCATCGACTGCTCGTTGCCCCGGTTCGTCTCCGCCAGCAGGGGGATGTAGACGGTGCTGGTGCCCACTTCGCGCATCAGACGCATCGACTGAGCGATCAGCTCGAAGTGCTCGTCCGACCACAGCTCCACGTCATACTCCAGCGCCAGCGTGTCCGGGCTCTGCCAGAGCTCGACCCACAGCTTCCAGTTGGCCGGCTGGGGCAGCGTCCAGTCGATCACGTCCACCTCCAGCTCGACCGTGCGCGGCGGCTCGCCGGCCATCGTCACCGTCAGCTCGCCGCGATACGTCCCCGCGGCCGCGTCGTCGGGGATCGCCACCGTCACCCACACCGGCACGACCGCGCCGCCGACCGGGGCGCGCGGGGCCGGCTCAATCTCGCCGACGCGCTGCTCGACGGTGTCGTACTGCCCCGCGGGGCGCTCGGCCAACGTGCCGAGGTAGGTGACCGACCCGGCGTAGGGGTTCTGCTCGTAGGTGTAGGGGTAGGTCAGCGACCAGCGGCCGTGGCCGTGCCCGTAGCGCACGCGCACGCTCGCCGGGTCGATCACCGCGCCGTCGGGTCCGGCCAGGTCGGCCACCTCGACGGCCAGGTCACGGATGGGCCGGTCGGCGGCGACGACAACCTTGCCGCTGTAAAGCCCGTTGCGCACCCCCGCCAGCCGCACCGGCCGCAGCGGCTCATTGGGGTCGGCCCAGTCGGCGTCGAAGTCCGGAGCCATCGCGTCGCTGTTGTAGATCTGCACGCCCGCCGGCCGCTGCGCGTTGGGCACCAGCCCGTCGGCCCGACCGGCGGTGAGCTGCACCCGGCGAAGAAAAGCCGTCGGCCAGCTCAGGTCGAACGCCGTGTTCGCCCGGCGGGTGTGGCCCTCGCTCAACCGGGCCGCGTCGGCGCGCAGGGCTTCGTGATACCCGGCCCGGACGATCTCGATCGCCACCACGTTCACCCCCTCGCGCAGGACGTCGGCCGGGATCTCCGCCTCCAGCCAGCGCATGCGATGCTCGTTGTAATGCGCCTGCCGACCCGCGTCGCCGCCGGCGATCGCCTCGCCGTCATCATTGACGAACGCCTCGCGCGGGTAAGGCTCGGCCAGCGTGTCGGCGTCGAGCGCCCCGGCCGGCAGATGCCCGCGCGCGACCTCCTGACCGTTGACGTAGACCACCGCCCCGCCGAAGTAGCCCACCGTCAGTTCCAGGTCCGCCACGGCCGCGGGGTCCGTGACCTCGAACCGGCTGCGCACGTGCTGCCGGGTGGTGTAGGGCGAGCGCGTCCCGCCCATGGCGGTGGCGCGGTACCAGTGGCTGTCGTCGAAGTCCGGCGCCGCCCAGTCGTCCGGCGCCGGGGTGACCCGGCGGTTGAGCCAGTCCGGCCCGTCGTCGAGCGCCACCGGCGTCGAGCCGTCGTAGATGATCGGCGGTGCCAGCTCGTGGTGATGCCGCCAGGGGCCCATCGTGTCCAGCACGATCTGCTGGGCGAGGGCGGGCGTGGTGGTGGCGGGGAGGATGACCGCAGCCAGGCAAAGCGCCAGGGCCGGTCCCGTCGGGATGGGGCGTCTACGCATGAAGGAAGATTCTCACGTCGCGGGCTTGTCCCTGTCAAGGCCGCGCCGCCGCAGTGTCACATGATGAGATGGCCCGAATTCCCTATAATCGCCGCCGGTGCCATAACCACGCAAGATTGGAGGATTTTTCCATGGCCAAGCAGGTGAGATATGTCGTGATCGCCACGGGCGCGATCGCGCAGCGCCGGCATCTGCCGGAGGCGGCCGCCAACCCCAACGCCAAAATTGTCGGCGTCATGGACATCCGCGAGGACCGCGTCCACGAGGTCGCCGCGAAGTATGGCTGCCCGGCCTACACCGACCACAAGAAAATGCTCAAGGAGGTCGACGCCGACGCCGCCGTCGTCTGCGGGCCCAACTACGTCCACGCCCCCCAGAGCGTCGACTGCTTCAAGGCCGGCCTGCACGTGCTCGTGGAAAAGCCCATGGCCACGACGCGCAACGACGCCAAGAAGATGATCGAGGCCGGCAAAAAGGCGGGCAAGTACCTGATGATCGGGCTCAACCAACGCCTCATGCCCCCGCACGTCAAGGCCCGCGAGCTGCTCGACCGCGGCGTCATGGGCAAGGTGCTCAGCTTCCGCACCGCCTTCGCCCACGCCGGGCCCGACGGCTGGTCCATCGACGGCGCCAAGAGCTGGTTCTTCGACCCCAAGCAGGCCGTCATGGGCGCCACCGGCGACCTCGGCGTCCACAAGGCCGACCTCATGCGCTACCTGCTCAACGACGAGTTCACGCACGTGGGCGGCTTCGTCGAGACGCGCGACAAGAAGGACGGCCGGGGCAAGCTCATCGACCTCGACGACAACGCCTACCTCACGCTCAAGACCAAGAAGGGCGCCCTGGGCTACATCGTCGCCTCCTGGACCAACTACGGCCGCAGCGAGGGCAACTACACCGCGATCTACGGCGAGAAGGGCGTCATGGAGCTGGCGATGGACCCCGAGTTCGGCGTCGTGGTCAAGTATCGCAACGGCAACGTCGAGAAGCACAAGGTCGGCGCGGTCGCCTCCAACGAGGCCCAGACCTCCAGCGGCGTCATCGACCAGTTCACCGACTGCATCCTCAGCCGCAAGAAGCCGGACATCGACGGCCGCGAGGGCTACCAGGCGGTGAACGTGATCCTGACCGCGATGGAAGCGTCCAAGCGCGGTACGATCCTGGCGCTCAAGGACTGACCCCGCCGCCCCCGCC
>SKPT01000153.1 GCA_007119405.1 Phycisphaeraceae bacterium | reverse complement strand
GATGGCCAAGAAGCAGATGATGTTTGGAGCCGAGGCGGCGGTGGAGCTGCGGCGGGGGCTGGAGCAGCTCGCCCAGGCGGTGAAGGTCACCATGGGCCCGACGGGGCGCACGGTGATCATGCAGAAATCGTACGGCGGCCCGTCGGTGAGCAAGGACGGGGTGTCGGTCGCCAAGGAGGTGGAGCTGAGCGACCCGTTCCAGAACATGGGCGCCAAGATGGTCGTCGAGGTCGCCAAGCGCACCGCCGACAAGGCCGGCGACGGCACGACGACCGCCACGGTGCTCGCCGAGGCGATCTACAACGCGGGGCTGCGCCACGTCACCGCCGGCGCCAACGCCATCGCCTTGCAGCGCGGGATCACGGCCGCGGCCGAGGTCGCCGGCGAGGCGATCCAGGAGCTGGCGAAAAAGTGCAAAGGCAAGGATGACCTTCAGAAGGTCGCCACCGTCAGCGCCAACCATGACCAGGAGATCGGCGAGCTGATCGCCGAGGCCATCGACAAGGTCGGCGCCGAGGGAGTCGTGGAGGTCGAGGAGAGCCAGGCCGCCGAGACGACGCTGGAGTACGTCGAGGGGATGCAGTTCGACAAGGGCTACCTCTCGCCCTACTTCATGACCGACGCGACGACGCAGGAGTGCGTGCTCGAGGACGCGTACGTGCTGATTCACGAGAAGAAGATCAGCAACCTGCCCGATCTGCTGCCGCTCTTGAACAAGATCGCCATGGCGCAGAAGCCGCTGCTGATCATCGCCGAGGACGTCGAGTCCGAAGCGCTGGCGGCGCTGGTGGTCAACAAGCTGCGTGGCGTCTTGAAGGTGTGCGCGGTCAAGGCGCCGGGCTTCGGCGACCGGCGCAAGGCGATGCTGGGCGACATCGCGACGCTCACCGGCGGCACGTTCCTGAGCGAGGACCTGGGCCAGAGCCTGGAGAACCTGGAGCTGGAGTCGCTTGGCCGGGCCAAGAAGATCAGCATCGACAAGGACAACACGACGATCATCGAGGGCGCGGGCAAGAAGAAGGACATCGAACAGCGGGCGGATCAGATCCGCGCCCAGATCGAGAAGACGACGAGCGACTACGACCGCGAGAAGCTCCAGGAGCGACTGGCCAAGCTCACCGGCGGGGTGGCGATCATCCACGTCGGGGCGCCGACCGAGACGGCGATGAAGGAGCGCAAGGACCGCGTTGAGGACGCGCTGCACGCGACCAAGGCGGCCGCCCAGGAAGGCTACGTGCCCGGCGGCGGGGTGGCGTTCCTCCGCGCCATCGAGGCCGTCGACAAGGCCCGGGGCAAGGCCAGAGGCGACGAGAAGCTCGGCTACGAGATCGTCGCCAGCGCCCTCGAGGCCCCGCTGCGCCAGATCGTCGACAACGCCGGCAGCGACGGCTACGTCGTCGTCGAAGAGGTCAAGGCCAAGTCGGGCAACCACGGCTTCAACGCCGCGACCGGCGAGTATGGCGACATGGTCAAGATGGGCATCCTCGACCCGGCGCTCGTGGCCCGCACCGCGCTGAGCAACGGCGCGTCCGTCGCCGGGCTCATGCTCACGACCAACGTGCTGGTGACCGAGATCAAGGACGACGACGAAGCGCTGGACACGGCGGTGTCGTGATGGCCACTCGACGACGCATGACGAGATGACAACGGCGACGGAAGCCTGCGGAGAGGTCCGCGGGCTTCCTTTACAAGAGCGGAGTGGAGAACCACAGAGGCACAGAGAGCACAGAGAAGAGTTAAGAGGTGTTGGAACCACGGATGCACACGGATGCACACAGACTGGAGCCTTGGCGCCGGATGCGTTTGGCACCACGTGGAAACGCGGTGCATGGGGGCCGCGAAGCCCGTCGTGGCTTCAACCTTCTCCCCATCCGTGTTCATTCGTGTTCATTTGTGGCTATTTCCTGACAGCGAGCGATGATGGCGACGCAGCGCGACTATTACGAGATTCTGAACGTTGAGCGCAGCGCCAGCGCCGAGCAGATCAAGCGCGCGTATCGCAAGCTGGCGATGAAGTACCACCCGGACCGCAACCCGGGCGACGCCGAGGCCGAGCAGCGCTTCAAGGAGGCGGCCGAGGCGTACGAGGTGCTCGCGGACGCGGACAAGCGGAGGCGCTACGACCGCTACGGCCACGCGGGGCTGCGGGGCACAAGCGCCCACGACTTCAGCTCGATGGACGCCGGCGACATCTTCTCGATGTTCGAGGACATCTTCGGCGAGGCGTTCGCCGGCGGGCGCGGCGGGGGGGGACGGCGCGGCGGCCGACGCGGGCGGCGCGGCTACGACCTGGAGACCCAGATCGAGATCGACCTCGAGGACGTCTACAGCGGCACCGAACGCGAGGTCGAGTTCACCCGCCAGGACCTGTGCGCCACGTGCGAAGGCTCCGGCGCCAAGCCCGGCTCCGAGCCGGTGACGTGCGTGACGTGCGCCGGCACCGGGCAGGTGGCGCAGTCGGGCTTCGGCGGGATGTTCCGCATGGTCACGACGTGCCCGGCGTGCGGGGGCCAGGGGCGTGTGCACCGGGACAAGTGCGCCACGTGCCAGGGTTCGGGTCGCCAGCCCAGGCATCGCAAGCTGACGGTGAAGATTCCGCCGGGCATTCACGACGGCCAGGCGATCCGCGTGCCTGCCGAGGGGGAGCCGGGCTCGAGCCCGGGGCTGCGCGGCGACCTGCACGTGGTGGTGCGGGTGCATGAGCACGAGCTGTTCACGCGCGAGGACGACCACCTGATCCTGCGCATGCCCATCAGCTTCACGCAGGCGGCGCTGGGCGCGGAGCTGACGGTGCCCGCGATCGACGCCGCCGGCGACGGCGAGCAGCGCATCACCGTCCAGCCGGGCACGCAGCACGGCCAGCTCGTGCGCCTGCCCGGCCAG
>SKPT01000281.1 GCA_007119405.1 Phycisphaeraceae bacterium | reverse complement strand
TCCGCCGCCACGCGCTCGACGGCCAGCCGGCCGACGTACTGCCCGTCGCGGTGCACCACGAACTGCATCCGCCGTTGCACGCCATGCACCTCGCCGATGCTCAACTGCGCAAACGTCTGATCCGCCCGCCGCTGCACCTGCACAACGCGTCCACCGATCGGCTCATCCGGCACCGGCGCCGCCCACAGCGTCCGTTCGTGCCACGTCGGCCCCGCCACCGCCAGGCGCAGCTCGTCGGCCCGCGGCGCACAGCCCGCCAGCGCCCCGGCCAGCAACCCCAGCACACAACACGTGATCAGCCCGCCTCGCCACATCGTCCCATGCCTCAGCCAACTCGGGCTCCGCCCTGCACAATGTTGCTACGCCCCGAGCCGAGACAGGTTCGGCCGGCCAACTCGGGGATCGGCCCGCGCCGCTGCGGATATCATGGCCCCCGCGCCGGCCGCCAACCGCCGCTGTCGCAGGAGGTCCACCATGTCCAGCATCCAGTCCACCGCGCCCGCGGAGCGCCAGGTGCTCACCGACGAGACGACCGGCCGGCAGGTGATCCGCTGGACCGCCTCGCCCGCCAGGGACCAGCATCCCTACTTCACCTCGCCGGCCGTCACCGCCGACGACCGCTTCCTGCTCATCCTCTCCGAGCGCAGCGGCGCGCCCAACCTGCACGTGATCGACCGCGGCGACGGCCGCATCCGCCAACTCACCGACGCCGACGCCATGCTCCGCGCCTACTGCTACCCCACGGGGACCACCCGCGGCCTGAGCAAGGCCACGCCCTTCCTCGACGCCACACGCCGCCACGCCTACTGGGTCCAGGACGACGCCGCCTGGCGCATCGACCTGGCCCAGGGCCAGACGCCCGAAAAGCTCGCCGACCTGCCCGCCGGCTGGTACACCGGCTTCACGCACCTCTCGCCCGACGGCGGCACGTTCTGCGTGCCTTGCACCGACCCGCGCGCCTTCCGCGACGATCACCAGAGCCAGGGCGACCAGATGGGCCACGTGCCCTGGGCCATGATCGAGCAGGGCCTGGTCACCCGCCTGTGCATGATCGACACGCAGCACGGCCAAGTGCGCGACAAAATCGAGATCCCCTTCTGGGTCACGCACGTCCAGTTCGACCCCGCCAGCACCGGTCGGCTGCTGTTCAACTGCGAGGGCATGGTCGGCGGCGGCGCGGACCGCCGCTTCCCCTACTGGGGACGGATGTGGGCCCTGGAGCCTGACGGCCGGTGGCGACGCCTCTACGAACAGCCCGCCAGCGAGCACGCCACCCACGAGAACTGGATGCCCGACGGCCGGACGATCCTCTACCACGGCGTCCGCGACGGCGAGCACTTCATCGCCGGGCGCGACTGGGCGGGCGAGCTGGTCTTCGAGCGCTCCACCGGCGGCGTCGCCGTCTACCACGCCGTCGCCACGCCCGACCCGACGCGCGTCACCGTCGACAGCCGCGATGGCCTGGTCTACCTCTTCGACCTCGATGCCCCGGCCCACGACTGCGCCCGGCCCCTGTGCTCGCACCGCAGCAGCTACCGCGACCAGGACGCCCACGCCCACCCGGTCATGACCGCCAGCCAGGGCGGCGTGGTGTTCACCAGCGACCGCGCCGGCACCTGCGACGTGTATGAGGTGGCGCCACATTGACCTCCGCGCCGCAGCTCGCGGCTGCCCGGCTCCGGGGTGTACGCGGTGGCACGGCATCGCCCCGCCACGCCACGCGGCCAGCGATGCTCTCCTTCAAGTTGACCACGACCATGACCCAACCGCCGCGAAGCGACTCACCGTCGGCCGCCACGGGTGGCTCCACCATCCCGCTGGACCACGACGCCACCTGCGCCAACTGCGGCTACAGCCTGCGCGGCCTGGCGACAGGCGGCCAATGCCCCGAGTGTGGCTTCACCGTGCAAGCCTCGCTGCGCAAGGATCACCTCGCCGACGCCCCCGCTCCCTGGCGGCGCCGCCTGCGAGGGGGCAGCGTGACGCTATGGCTTGGCATCACCGCCATCGTCCCGCTGAACCTGCCGCCGGTCGCCGTGCTCCTCGTCGCCGCCACGCTGCCCAGCCTGGCCTGGGCCCGTGCGGGCCTCGCCCTGGCGGTGACGCTCAACACGGCGCTGATGCTGGCGATCGTGGCGGGGCTGTGGCTGCTGACGTCACCGCAGCCGGGCCGTGCCGAGCCCGCCGCGGACTGGCGGTGGCGCGTGGCGGCACGCGCGGCGCTGCTGCTGGGCACGGTCCTGGTCCTGGTCGTGCTCGCGATGATCGTCGCCACGGGCCAGGCCCTGCACGGCGACTGGTGGCTCTACGACACGGCGCTCATTGCCGCGGGGGCACTCATGCTGGTGGGGCTGCTCACGGCCTGGAGCCACCTGGCCATCCTCGCCCAGCGCTGCCCCGACGAGCCGCTGGCCCACCGGCTGCGCCGCCTGCGCGCCGACTGGGCCCTGGCCGCGGGCGGTGTACTGCTCATCGCCGTGGCGGTGAATCTGCTTGAACTGGTCGCCGGCGCCACGGCCGGACAGGGGATCAACGTCTGGATGCTGGCGGCGGTGCCCTTGGTGGGACTGTTGACGCTCTGGCTCTGGCTTACCACCTGGCTGGCCATCCGTCGCTTGCACGTTGTCCTGGCACGGCTGGCATAGACGCATGGCCGCGTGCATGACGGTGAGCAGCCGGCTGATCGGCCGTCGTGCAGCCAGCCAACCCGTCGCGCGACGCGCATGGCCTGCCGATGCAGATGGTGAGGTGTGGCCAGGGCGCTGTCACAGACGCGGGGATCTTGTACGCTGGAGGCGAATGCTCCGAACCGTCGCCGGCACCCACCCGCCGGCGGCGGTTTTTCTCGTCGTCGCTCGATTCGTCGTCTACTGAGCAGACACGCCTGTCGTTGA
>SKPT01000187.1 GCA_007119405.1 Phycisphaeraceae bacterium | reverse complement strand
CGTGATCCACCTGCCGCCGCCGATGAACCTGGGCGAGTTTCTGGGCACGCTCTTTGGTGTGCAGGCCCCCGCCAGCGCGGGCGCCGGCGGCGGCCTGCCCGGCGGGGCGTCGGCCGCGGGCTGGCTCGAGGCGACGCGACAGGCGCTGGGGCCGGCCCGCTTCGCGACGCTGCGGCAGATCGTCACGGGGCTGGCGCTGCTGAAGGACGAGCCGGCGCTGACGCTCATGCCCTATGGGATCGTGATTGACTAGCGGGCCTGCGAGTTGGCGAAATGGAGTAAGCTGCACGGATGAAGCTGGCGGTGATTGTTCCAGCGGCCGGGACGGGTCGGCGCTTCGGCACCGGGGAGGGGCCGTCGAAGGTGGAGGCGTTGATCGCCTCGCGGCCGGTCTTCCTGCACGCGTTGGAGCCGTTCCTGGCGCATCGGCACGTGGAGCAGGTGATCCTGGCGGTGCATCCGGAGCGCGTCGAGGCGTTCGGGCTGCGTTTCGGCGATCGGCTGCGGTTCCAGGGCATCGAACTGGTGGCCGGCGGCGTGGCGGAGCGGTGGGAGACGGTGCTCAAGGCGCTGGAGCACGTGGGCGAGGGGTGCACGCACGTGGCGGTGCACGACGCGGCCCGGCCGCTGCTGTCGCCGGCGCTGCTGGAGCGGGTGCTGGAGGCGGCGATGGACCTGCCGGCCGTGGTGCCCGCCGTGGCCGTGACCGACACGCTCAAGCGCGTCGAGGCGGTCTCGAACGCAGGGCAGGGCGCCGATGGCGGGGCGGGTGGCGGGGCGGCGGACGTGGTGGATGCGATCCTTGGGCCGGAGCTTGGCCGCACGCAGGCCGCGGAGCTTCAGCGCGTGATCGAGACGGTGGACCGCACGAGCCTGGTCGCGGCGCAGACGCCGCAGGTCTTCGAGCGTTCGCTGCTGGAGCGGGCCTACGCCCAGGTGCGCGAGGGCAAGCTCGCCCCGGCCGGCGTCACCGACGACGCCTCGCTGGTGCAGGCGATGGGCGAGCCGGTCTATACGATCGCCGGCGAAAGCCTTAACCTGAAGATCACGACGCAGGAGGACCTGGAGCTCGTCGCGTCGCTCATCGAGCATCAGCAGCGCCAGCGCGCCGCGGCCGACGAGGAACGCAAGCGGCTGTTCGGGGATGACGATGAGGAGTGATCCATGCGGTGAGCGACTGCGGGTGGTGAGGGGGGACGCGTGGCGGGGTGACGGGTGGCACGGATTTGCGCGCGGAAATCCCGACCTTCGCTCGCGGACTCGCTCAGGTCGGGCGTTAACAGCACCGGGGATAATTGGAGTTCAGTGATGGTTGCAACGGACAACGGCTACGTGTCAGGCGCCGCGCCCGGGTTCATGACCGACGAGCAGCGCCGGTTCTATGCCGACAACGGCCACCTCGTCGTCGAGGACGCGCTGAGCCGCGACGAGATCGACGAGCTCAACGCCGAGGCGCTGGCGATCTGCCGGGGCGACCGCGGCCAGTACAAGGGGTGGGTCGGCCCGCACGACGGCCAGAGCGATGAGCAGGTGCTGCGGCAGTACCTGTGCATCCATTTTCCGCACAAGATCTCGCCGGTGATGCACAAGGCGCTGGCCCAGCCGGCGATCGTCGAGACGCTGACGAACGTGATCAGCCCCAACGTCAAGTGCATGCAGTCGATGCTCTTCGTCAAGGCGGCGGGCAAGCCGGGGCAGGCCTGGCACCAGGACGAGGATTACATCCCGACGCGCGACCGCTCGTTGGTCGGCGGGTGGATGGCGCTGGACGACGCGACGGTGGAGAACGGGTGCCTGTGGGTGATCCCCGGCTCACACAGGCCGGGCATCCTCTGGCCGCAGCGTGAGCACGGCGACCGTCGCTTCGACTGCGCGCTGGAGTCGTTCGAGTTCCCCTACCGCGACGAGGACGCCGTGCCCGTGGAGGTCAAGGCGGGGGCCATTGTGTTTTTCAACGGCTACCTGCTGCACCGCTCGCTGCCCAACCGGGCCGCGGCGGGGTACCGCCGCGTGCTCGTCAACCATTACATGAGCGCTGAGTCGCTGCTGCCCTGGCGTCACCGCGAGGGCGTGGGCATGGCCAAGCAGGACTACCGCGACATCGTGATGATCGCCGGGCGCGACCCGTACGCGTTCGAGGGCATCGAGGAGATCGCCAAGCCTTCGGTGCGGCCGAGCGGCGAGGGGGGGTGCGAGAGCTGGAAGGACAACCGCAAGCGCGCGGCAGCGGCGAAGTGAGGTCGGCACTCAGCGACCTGAACCGGTTCAGCGCGGCCAATGGGGTGCCACTGACAAGCGGAGTCCGCGGAGCTTGTCAGTGCGAATCGACGTGGCGAGCCCATCGCGCCGCCTGCCGCTGAAAAGGCCGAAGATGGCCTTGTCAGTGGCACCCGCTATGGAGCCTCACATGCTCAACCGCCACCGACTTGCCGCCTTGCTCCTGTTGCCGGCTTCCCCCAGCACTGCCGTCGCAGACGCGGACAACCTGCCGCGCCTCCTTCGGCCCGACATCGAGCCGATCCCCCTCATCGTCGGCCCCGACACGACAGTCGTGGAGGGCCCGCTGCGCGACGACGGCACCGTTGATTACATCGCTGCGCTCAACGCCCTACTCAGCGAAGGGGTGACGCCCGAGAACAACGCCTACGTCGTGATCGCCGAGTTGACGCACCCCGACGAGTGGCCGCAGGACGAGCCGGCGCTCCGCGAACGCGTGTTCGAGCTGCTGGGTGTGACCATGCCGGGCGACGATGCGGAGTATTTCATATCGTTCGATAGCTATGCGCGGCAGCGCGCCGAGGACGAGGGCGGGCCGTGGGCGGAGCGCGTCGAGCCCGAGCCGGAGCACGGGGGCGTGTGGCCGGCCGAGCGTGATCGGCGCTGGGTCGCGGAGCGCGCGCGTGCCCT
>SKPT01000535.1 GCA_007119405.1 Phycisphaeraceae bacterium | reverse complement strand
TTGGATCACCAGCGACGCACGATGCCATCGTCGCACGGATCGCCGGCCAGGCCGATGTGTGCCGCGGGCCATCCACGCGGGTTGATCGCCGAACGCCAACGCCCCGGGACCACCGGTCCCGGCTTTATACGTCATACATCGGAGCATTTCTTTCCGGACGGAGCCTAATCCTCCAGCACCACCACGTCCGCCGGCTCGATGCGCACGCGCACGCGCTCGCCGGCGGCGCGCAAGGTCTGCGGGTGCAGCTCGTAGCACGTCAGCGTCGCGGCGGCGTCCGCCGCCAGGTGGTACTGCGCCATCTCGCCGAGGTAGGTCAGATCCCGGCAGGTCGCCTCGATGACGTTGGCGCCCGCAGCAACGCGTGTGCCGGCGCCCACGCCCGTGGGCGCGGCCGGCACAGGCTCGGGGTCAAGAAGCACCAGCGCCTCGGGCCGAATCGAGCAGGTCACGCGCTCGGCTTTGAGCGCGGCGGGATAGCTCGTGGAGCGCAGCGGGCCCAGCGGCGTGTCCAGCGTCAACGCCTCGCCCGAGCGGCCGGCGACCCGGGCATCGAGGAAGTTCGTCTCGCCCAGGAAGTCGGCGACGAAGCGGTTGGCGGGCCGCTCGTAGAGCTCGCGCGGCGGGCCGACCTGCATCAGCCGCCCCTCGTGCATCACCGCGATGCGATCCGCCATCGACAGCGCCTCCTTCTGGTCGTGGGTGACGTACACGGCCGTGATCCCCGTGCGCTTGCAGATCTCGCGGATCTGGCCACGCATCCGCTGGCGGAGCTTGGCGTCGAGGTTGCTCAACGGCTCATCCAGCAGCAGGACGTCGGGTTCGACGACCAGCGCCCGGGCGAGCGCGACGCGCTGCTGCTGCCCGCCGGACAGCGCGTTGGGGCGTCGCTGGGCGTAGTCGGTCATGCGCACCATCTCCAGCGCGGCGTTGACGCGGTCGGCCTTGGCGCTGCCCCGGACCTTGCGCACCTCCAGGCCGAACGCCACGTTCTGCGCGACGGTCATGTGGGGCCAGAGGGCGTAGCCCTGGAAGACCATGCCGGTGTTGCGCTTGTTGGTGGGCAGGTGGGTCACGTCGCGCTCGCCGAAGCGGATGCGCCCGGCGGTGGGATCGATGAACCCGGCCAGGCAGCGCAGGAGCGTCGTCTTGCCGCAGCCGGAGGGCCCGAGCAGGAAGAACAGCTCGCCGGCGTGGATGTCCAGGTCGACGCGGTCGACGGCGACGGTCTGGCCGAAGTGCTTGGACAGGTGCTGGATGTGGATGGGCAGGCCGGCGGTCATGGCTTGGAGGGCGAGGATAGCAGGGTTGGGGGATTGCTGATTGCTGATTGCTGATTTGCGCGAAGCGTGGGTGCAGGGTGGGTAGAGCAAAGCGAAACCCACCGGGTTTGTCGGGGAGCCACGGCGTTCGCGGCGGGTTTCGCTTCGCTCTACCCACCCTACATCAATGCCACGGGCAGGGTGGCGGGGCTGCCAGATTGGCACGCTGGGAGGGGGTGGGGGACGGTCGCGACAGGCGGGGGCGGGGACGGGCGGCGGTGGGGTTGGCGGCCTGTGCGTGTAATTAGCTGAAAAATCAGATGTTGTGGCGCGAGGTTTGTTGAGCGGCCTGGTGGTGGTGGCGGCACCGTGGTTGCTTCTCCCTGCGGTGCCATGGTTCAGGTGCGTCACGAACGAGCCGGCGAGGGGTGCTTCAACGTCCTGCTGACGGAGGATCGCGAGCACGCCATCGAGCATTGGACCCGGCAACTGCCCCGGCTGCTTGAGCCGTTCGGCGTGCGGACGTGGCTGGCGCGCTCGGGCCTGGACGCCCTGGCCGAGGCGGACCGGACGCGGTTCCACGCGGCGGTCATCGACCTGCTCACCCCCGCCGAGCCCGCACCGACCCGGTCGACGCCCGGCGGGGCCGGCAGGGCTTCGACCGGCGGCGGGGCCCGGCCGGGCGGACTCTGGCTGCTGGAGGTGCTCCAGCGACGCCCCAACCGCCCGCCCATCGTCGTGGTGGACAACGGGGCCTACGAGTGGCGGCGGGCCCAGCGCTACCTCAACGAGGCGCTGCGGCTGGGGGCGTTCACCGTCATCAGCCAGCCGGTCGACCTCGAAGCCCTGCTCCAGGCGATCCGCCGGCTGCTGGACCGACGATACGCCGGCCACTGGCCAGGCATGCGCGACGGACAATCATCACTGCAACAGGAGAGCCTTTCATGAAGATCAAGCCCCTGGGCGACCGCATCCTCGTCCAACGCCTCGAGCCCGAGACCAAGACCAAGTCCGGCATCTACCTGCCCGAAACCGCCACCGACAAGCCCCAGCAGGCCAGGGTGGTGGCGCTGGGCCAGGGGCGGCTGCTTGACTCCGGCGAGCGCGCCGCCTTCCAGGTCAAGCAGGGCGACACCGTCATCCTCGGCAAGTGGGGCGGGCAGGAAGTCAAGGTCGACGACGAGGACTACGTCGTGCTCGGCGAGGACGAGGTGCTGGCGGTGGTGGATTGAGTGAGCATGGCCGCCGGATGGCGCGGGGTCGGCGGCGTGGCGAGGGGCACCACCTGTCCACGTGGTGCTGAAGGTGCCGGGCGTTGAGTGAGTCAGTAAGAGAGACCGAGCAACCGATACACAGGAGCTACGACCATGGCAGCGAAGACGATCAAGTTTGACGCCGAGGCCCGCGAGGCCATTCGGCGGGGCGTGCACAAGCTCGCCCGCGCAGTGCGCACCACCCTCGGGCCCAGCGGCCGGGTGGTCATCCTGGAGAAGAGCTTCGGCTCGCCGACCATCACCAAGGACGGCGTGACCGTCGCCAAGGAGATCGAGATCGAGGACGCGATGGAGAACATCGGCGCCCAGATGGTCAAGGAGGTCGCCTCCAAGGCCTCCAAGGACGCCGGCGACGGCACCACCACCGCCACCGTCTA
>SKPT01000244.1 GCA_007119405.1 Phycisphaeraceae bacterium | reverse complement strand
GGAGGATGTCCTCAGCGGCGATGGTCTGGCCGCGGATGCGGCTCTCGGCGAAGGCGACGTCCTCGGGCAGGGTCTTGTCCAGGTGGTGGCAGACCATGAGCATGTCCAGGTGCTCGTCGACGGTGTTGACGGTGTAGGGGCGTGTGGGGTTGGTGGAGCTGGGCAGGACGTTGTCGTGGCCGCAGACGCGGAGGATGTCGGGCGCGTGGCCGCCGCCGGCGCCTTCGCTGTGGTAGGTGTGGATGGTGCGGCCGTTGATCGCGGCGAGCGTGGTTTCGACGAAGCCGGACTCGTTGAGCGTGTCGGTGTGGATGCAGACCTGGACGTCGTGCTCGTCGGCGACGCGGAGGCAGGCGTCGATGGCGGCGGGGGTGGTGCCCCAGTCTTCGTGGAGCTTGAAGCCCAGCGCCCCGGCGGCGAGTTGCTCGGCCAGGCCGGCGCCGGCGGCGTTGTTGCCCTTGGCGAGGAAGCCGAAGTTCATGGGCAGGGCGTCGGTGGCCTGGAGCATGAGGCGGATGTGATGGGCGCCGGGTGTGCAGGTGGTGGCGCAGGTGCCGGTGGCGGGGCCGGTGCCGCCGCCGATGAAGGTGGTCACGCCCGAGGCGAGGGCTTCGTCGGCCTGCTGCGGGCAGATGTAGTGGACGTGGCTGTCGATCCCGCCGGCGGTGAGGATGAGGCCTTCGCCGGCGATGGCTTCGGTGGTGACGCCGACGGTCATGCCGGGGCTGACGCCGTCCATGACGTCGGGGTTGCCCGCCTTGCCGATGCCGGCGATGCGGCCGGTCTTGATGCCCACGTCGGCCTTGTAGATGCCGGTGTGGTCGACGACCAGAGCATTGGTGATGACGCAGTCGAGGGCGTGGTCCGGGTCGACGGTGGCGGCCTGTCCCATGCCTTCGCGAAGGACCTTGCCGCCGCCGAACTTGCACTCGTCGCCGTAGACGGTGTGATCGTGCTGGACCTCGAGGGTGAGCGCGGTGTCGCCGAGGCGGACGCGGTCGCCTGTGGTGGGGCCGAACATGTGGCCGTAGGCGCGGCGTTGCATGCGGTGAGCCATGGTGTGTGTTCCCTTGGGGCGTGGCCGCGGATGAGCACGCGTTGGGTGGTGTGCTTATTGCTCGACGGCGGGCTGGTGCTCGAAGCCGGCCTGCTCGACGCGTTGCATGGCGGCCTGGAGATTGCGTGCGTTGACGCTGCCGGTGGCCAGGGCGTTGCCGCCGCGGATCACGCGTTGGCCGGCGATCTCGACAAGCTGGACCTGTCGTGTCTCGCCGGGCTCGAAGCGCACGGCGGCGCCGGCGGGGATGTCCAGGCGTCGGCCGTAGGCCCTGCCGCGATCGAAGCGCAGGGCGGCGTTGGTCTCGATGAAGTGGTAGTGGCTGCCGACCTGCACCGGCCGGTCGCCCGTGTTGGTGACGCTGAGGTCGATCGCGTCGCGGCCGGCGTTGAGCTCGATGGTGCCCTCGGCCGGCTGGTATTGGCCGGGCACGCAGGCACGCTCGTCGTCGTCCACGGCGTCAAAGGTGTCCAGCGCGGGCACGGGCAGGAAGCTGCCATACAACGCCAGCGCCAGGTCACCATCCTCCTGGACGATCGGCTCATGCACTGTCACGAGCTTGGTGCCGTCGGGAAACGTGCCCTCCACCTGCACCTCGCCGACGAGTTCCGCGATGCCCGGCATGACCTGGCGCAGGCCCAGCATCTGCCGGCCGAGGTCCATCAGCTCCGCGACGCTGCGGCCGTCGCGAATCAGCTCGTGCAACTGCGTGCTGATCAGGGCGACGGCTTCCGGCGCGTTGAGGCGCACGCCGCGGGCGAGGCGCTTCTGTGCCAGCGCGCCGGCCTGGTGCAGCATGAGCTTCTCAATCTCGCGTGGTGTCAGGTGCATCTTCGTACTCCAGCGGGTGCTCACCACTTGCGGTGCCACGGCGCGTCACCCAGCAGCGGCGCGACGTCGGCGAGGCATTGGCGCAGGAAGGTCTGCATCGTCGTGGTGTCGTGAGCGACGGCGCGCAGCGTGAGCGCAGGCAGGTCGCCGTCGGTGTCGATGTCGCTGACGCCGGCGATGGTCGCGGCGTCGGGGGTGGGGACGGCGGCGTGGGCGTGACGGCGAACGGTTTCGATGAGCCCGGCGAGCAGCGGGCCCGCGGCGATGACGCTGGCGTAGCAGGCGTGCCCGCCCATGCGGAACGGGGCGTCGAGCGGGCCGTCGGCGCGGTCGAGGCGCAGCGTGTCGAGCGCGCGCGTGCGGCCGGCGACGACGAGCTCGTTGCGGCTGAGGTAGCGATCGAACGCCCAATGTTCGCCGTGGGCGCGGCGGCCGCTGGTCAGGCAGTCGACGATGAGCGCGCTGGCGTGCGGTGCCAGCTCGATGCGCTGGCGCTGCTCGTAGATCGCGTGGGCGTAGCAGGTGATCGGGTCGGGCCAGGCCACGAGCAGGGCGTCGTCGGCGACGTGGGCGTGCATGATCTGCGATGCGCCGGCGTGCGCGGCGGTGGGGCGGTAGACCTTGGTCGAGGCCTGCGTGGTGACCAAACAGCGCGAGGCGCGCCCGAGCGTCACGTCCAGGTGCAAATGGTCGCCCGCGACGAGCCCGCCGCCGAAACTGCTGACGCAGAGGCACGCGGCGCGTTCAAAGCTGCGCGGCGCGAGCAGGCGCAGCGGCTGGTGGGCGCGCAGGCGCGTGGCACGCGATCGACCACACAGCTCATTGACCTCGACCCAGCCCCGGCCGGCAGGCGGTGGTGCGTCGCGATGCGGTGCCGCAGCGAGCACGGCACGCGGCGCGGCGACGGCGGGGCTGGGCGTCGGGGCGATCATGAGGCCTCGGGTGTTGCGACGGGCGACGACGCGGCAGCACGTCGCGCGCGACGGCGCCAGGCGGCCGCGACGAGCACGGCCGCGCAACCCAGCGTCACGC
>SKPT01000205.1 GCA_007119405.1 Phycisphaeraceae bacterium | reverse complement strand
TACGTCGGCATCAGCGAGATGGGCACCGTCATCCGCTCGCTGACCCTCGACGGTGAGCTGAACTGGGAGATCTACGGCCTGTTCTTCTGCGATCTGGCGTACCCCGATCCGAGCAACGACGCCAGAACGATCTGGGGCATCCAGGAACGCTTCGAGATGGACTACGGCCGCACCGAGCCCGGCAGCGAAGCGAACTGGACCCATTACACGCTCGACCGGCAGACCTGGCCCGACGACCCGCGCGGCCTGACGTTCGTCAAACAGCAGGGCGAGCACGGCCTGACCTCGCCACAGATCGTCTACCTCGAAGGCGAGCGCTTCATGTTCGTCGGGGGCATGTTCGCGAGCAACTTCATCAACATCTTCCGATGGGACGGCGAGATCGCCGTACCCTCAGGGCTCATCATGCAGTGGGACGGCCCGCTGTACCGCACCACGCTGAGCTGGCCGCCGGACCGGCCCGAGGGGACGTTCATCTGGCGCGACCTGGCCGGCGACGGGCAGTACGACGCGTCCGAATACAGGCCCAACACCGAGCTGGTGCGGCCCGGGCCGTTCTGGGTCGACACCGCCGGCGACATCTGGATGCCCTACGGCTTCTTCCGCTATCACTTTCAGGGCCTGGATGAGCACGGCAACCCGATCTACAGCGCCGACGCCGTCACCAGGATGGACGTGCCCGAGCCCGTGCAGCAGCCGGCCCGCGTCTGGTACGACCGCCAGCGCGACATCCTCGTCGTGGCCGAGCAGGGACAGAACATGCGGCACCTCGACGAGGTGTTCATCTACCACGGCTACCTCGCCGGCAACGATGATGACCCGGTCCGCTTCACCCCCGGCGCCGGCGACAAGGCCGGGACCATGGCCGCGGCCGGCGACTTCGTGTTCACCGGTGGCTGGCAAGAACGCGGCCGGATATGGATCAACCGCATGTCCGATGGCCAGGAGGTCGGCGTGCTCGAGCCCGGCCCCGAGGTCGGCGGCGTCGAGGCCACCGGCTGGATCGACCTGCTCACCGGCATCGCCGCCCACCGCCGCGACAACGGCGAATACATCATCCTCGTCGAGGAAAACTACCGGGGCAAATCGCTGATGTACCGCTGGCGGCCGGAGGGCCAGTGATAACCGATCCCCCCGAGCGCACGCGGGCCAACCATCAATCCAGGTGCGGCGTCCTGTTGTAGCGCGTGTGCCGGGCGCGGAACTCGTCCGTGGCTTCGGCGACGACGACGTGGCCGTCAAAGAAAAGCCAGGTTCGGTGGCCGGGGCGGTTCGGGTGTGTGCCGTAGGGGTTTGGCAGGCCCCAGATCTCGAGGATCCAGTTGGGATACTGGTTCGAGAAGTGCCATTCGACGGTGGCGCTGCCGTTGACCTCCCCCATGGTCGCCTCGCCCGCACCCCACTGGCCTTCTTCCAGCGGCCTGAAATAGGAGCCCATCGCCACGGTATCGCTGGGCGTCGCCCGGCCGGTGCTGGCGACGCCGGGCTCGAAATCCTCGGGACGCGCCGGCAGATCCCGGCCATCCTCCGGCCCGTTGCCCAGGTTGAGCATGTAGGAACGGCGCTGGATGCCGCGCTCGACCGTCTCATCGCCCGGATCGAGCGGCGATTTGAGCACCGGCATCCGGGTGCCATCGGGCAGGTTGCTCCAAAGCATCTGCTCCTCACCCAGCGGCACGCCGAGGTAGGGCGCCACGGCCGCGTCCCAGGCGGTCGGTCCTTTGCCGTGCCAGTGGCCCTTGTGGTCGTCGGCATACATCATGTTGGCCATGCCAAGCTGTCGCGCGTTGGTCTGGCATTGCATCGTGCGTGCCGTGTCGCGAGCGGCGGACAAGGCAGGCAACAGCAGGGAGATCAGCAGGGCGATGATGCTGATCACGACCAGCAGTTCGATCAGGGTGAAGCCGCAGCGGTGGGTGCGGGACATGACGGGCTCCTCGTTTCGGCAACCAGCGTTGACAGGTCCATCAGAGGGATCCGAGGGGGATCATCCTCGCGCCGGCCGCCGCCGGAATCGACGGCACGGCCGGTGGAGACGCCACTTCAACCAAAATTTACTCTTCCCTCTTTTGGTTGTCAAGGGGGATCCGCCAGGTGGCGCCGCGAGCGCAGGCCGCCCGCGACAGCGGGGGGGGCGCAGACTGCGCCGCACCTCGGAGCCCGCCACGCCGCCCGGACGCGCACGGATTCGGATACTTTGGAAAAAACTTGAACTTTGGTAAGGCATGTGGTATCGTGATCCTCCGAGTATGGCGCCGCGGACGGCCGGCCCCGCCAAATGCCAGGTCCCAGCGCCCCGGGCGAGCCCCAGGCGGATCGGATGGCGGGGGAGGCCGACGTTCATGGCCAGGGGAGATCACGCCATGTCTGGGATTCGAGCCGTCGAAAGAGCCTCAATCCGGCGCTACCAGCTCATCGGTGGATGTCGCTGGCGTTGGCTGGCGTGTTCCGGCCGCTGGGCATCCGGTGATGGGCCCTCCTGGGGGGCTGCGGGGTCAAGCCGGTCCCGCAGCCTCCATTGAAGGCAACACGATGGCGGGGAGACGGATCGTTCATCAGCCGCTCTGAAGGGCGGCGCAGCACAGTGTCTCACGGGAAAAAGGAGGAATGTCATGTCTCGGATCATCTGGCCTCTGGGGATCGGCGTGGCCTTGCTGGCCGGTCAGGCGACCGCCGATACGCAACTGCTCGTCGAGGACGGGTTCAGCAATGCGGCGAACCTGGAAGTGGGCGAGGATGACCCCGGCCCCTTGTTCTCCGGCCTCGAACCGGACGGCGCCAACCCCAACGACGTGCGCTGGGGCGTGGCGGGCAACTACGAGGCCCAGGGTGACGGCCTGTTCGTGACCGATCTGAGCGAGCCCGAGGGCTGGGCGGTGACCCTGCCCGGCGACGGCGATTTCTTCTTCGGCATGGGCGGGCAGGTCGACATCGGCGACCCCAGCGGCGTGCTGACCATCTCCGGCCGGTTCCGCTCCGACGGCGGGCTCTTCCCGCGCGCCGACCGCGGCTGGTACCTCGGCTTCTTCCGCGACTGGCACGAGGAGACCAGCCCCGCCAACTTCGACGGGGCCGGGGACGATTTCTTCGGCTTCGGCATCGGCACGACCATGAATACGCCCCAGGGCGGCCCCCCCGGCGGCAATGAGGCGTTTCTCATCGCAAGTCTCGGCGTGGGCGGAAGCCAGGACAACTTCGGCTACGTGGCCCTGGATGACTTCGACCTCAACGAGGTCGACGAGCTAAGTTACTCCGTGGACACCAACACGGGGCAGGTCCTGAGCCTCTCGCTCAACGGCCAGGATCTGGATTTGGAGACCGTCGAGTTCCGCGACGGTTTCGGTGAGGGCGTGGGCCCCGGCGAGGGAGAACTGGTGGACATCAACGTGTTCGACAACGCAACCTTCAACTTCGCCGGCTTCGGCTCGCGCTCCAACACGGGTGAGTTCAGCCACTTCAGCGTTTCGCTGGAGGAGGCGGACGACGAGGTCCTGGTGGGCGACATGAACTTCGACGGCGTGGTGGACACCGGGGACGTGGCCCCGTTCGTGCTGGCGCTGACGGATCCGGAGGCTTACCAGAGCCAGTTCGGCGTGGACGAGGCGACGATGATCGCCGCCGGCGACATCAACGAAGACGGCGCGTTAGACACGGGTGACGTGGCCCCGTTCGTCCAGTTGCTCGTGGGCGACGACACCGCGGCGGTGCCCGAGCCGGGCAGCCTGGCGCTGCTGGCCGCGGCCGGGGCGATCGCGCTGATGCGCCGTCGTCGCGCCGCGTGATCGGTTCAGGCCAGACGTTGCAGCGAAGACGGTGGGGCGGTGTTGGCCCCGCCGTCTTTCTTGTCCGATCCACGGATTCTGGCGGCGCCGCCAGAGCGGTGACGTGGTATCGGTGCAGGGGTCGAAGGAGTCGTTGGCTTGAGTGAGACGTCCCTGGTGCAGCAGGAGGTGGCCCTGCGCGGGCCCGGCCTGAGCCTGGCGTTCGCCGTGGTGGACGAGGCGTTGCGGCTCGTCCAGATGCAGCGGGCCGACGGGGCGCCGATGCTCTTCGCGGACGAGGCTTGCCGTGTCGCCACGGCCGGGCCGGTGGGCAATCCATTGGCGGTGGTGCTCTACGGCCCCGGCGGCGAGCTGATCTGCCCGGCGTCGAGCTTTCGCGTGGCCGAGCATGAGGCGGACGGGCAGCGGTTGTGGGCCAGGCTCGAGCATCATGATCAGCCGATGGTGCTGCTGCTGGAGATCAGCGTGGAAGGGCACGTGGCGACGTGGCGGGGGCAGATGGGCTGGAATGGCGCGGAGGCGGTCGAGGCGGACATCTACTTCCCGCTGCTGTCGCGCCTGGGCGTCGCCGAGGTGGGCGGCGGGCGGACGATCATGCCGGAGAACGGCGGAGCGGCACTCGGCCCGCTGGATGCGGTGAACTACCGCCGGGCGTACATGGGCAACCTGGCGAGCGCGGCGTTCCTGATCGAGGGTGACGCGGTGGGCCTGGCGTTCCTCGACGAGCACCCGGCGGACCACGGGGCCGACCCGGCGGCTTGCGTGCAGCGATCGTACGTCGTGGGCAATGACTTTCCGGTGGCCCCGGACTCGAGCTGGGGCGATCGCCGGGGCGAGACCCGCCGCGGCCCCGACGGGCCGTTCGTCGGCGTATGCCACCGCCGGCGATTTCGCGCGGCTCCGGTGGAGGGGACGACGGACAGCAACGGCGAGCCATACCTCAGCCCGTTCACCGGCGACGTGGCGGACCTCGGGCCGGTGCGCACCTATGCCTATCGCGGCGGCTGGCGCGACGGCGCCGACTGGCTGCGCGAGCAGCGTCGGCACACGGTGATGCGGACCTCGCCGGCTGACTGGTACCGGCGCACCAGCTTCATCAGCGAGGCGATGGGCGACGTGCTTGTCGACCACGGCCGGACACTGCATGACCTGCGCCCGCTGCTGGCGGCGCGGCGCGAGCTGGGCAGCGACCTGTTCCTGATCCCGGGCTTTCATGAGCCGGAGCTGGTCGGCGGTCGGCACAACTGGCTGAATCGTGGCGACTACGTGCTCGCGGCGCAGAACCTCGGCGGCCTCGATGCCGCCCGGCGGGGCATCGAGGCCGTGCATCAGGCCGGCGGCCGCGTCATCTTTTACATCGAGGGGCTCATCCTCTGGAAGCGATCGCGCGTCGGGCGCCACTTCGGCCGGCAGTGGGCCCTGATGAACGCCGACGGCTCGTGCTACGAACACTACGAGGGGTTCTGGCACATGTGCCCGGCCTGCCAGCCGTGGCGGCAGTGGCTGGCGCGGACCTGCGCACGGATCGTTGAGCAGACCGGCGTCGACGGGTTCTTCATCGACTCGCAATGCGCCACCTCGAGCAAGCGATGCTACAACCCGCAGCACGAGCACCCCCATCCCGACGTGTGGAACTGGGGCGTGTGCGAGTTGCTGCGCCAGGTGCGCCAGGCGGTGGACGCCGTGAACCCCGGGACGGTCCTGCTCGTGGAGGGAGCGGCGGACATGGTTCGGCCGTGGGTCGACGGCTTCATCTCGCATTCGCATCAGTGGACGGGCATGCGCTTCAACGTGCCGCTGCTGCGCTACCTGCACCCCGAGATCCGCACGTTTGAAAGCTGGTCGAGCGAGAAGCGTGGCGGCGCGGACCGGCCCATCGAGGCGCTGCATCTGTTCAACGCCGTGACGGGCCAGCGCATCTACGCCCACCAGCCCAACGCCGGCCGGATGCAGGCGCTGTCGCGTCTGACGCGGGACTATTACGACGCCTACCCGGAAATCTGCACAAGCGATCTGTCGAATCCCCCGCCGGCCTGCGAAGCCCCGATCCTCGCCGAGCTCTTCGACAGCGTGCCCCGGGTCATGACGGTGGCCAACCCGACACCCCAGCGGTGGCGCGCGTGCATCGGGCTGCCCGGCCGCGAGGCGGGCATGCTCCTGGACCGGGTCTCCGGCCAGCGCGTCGCGGTCGAGGCCGGCCACGCCACGTTGCCGCTCGAGCCGTGGGGCTATGCGGCCTACGAGCTGCGGGCGTAATCGTTCCGCCGTGCCCTCGTGCGGCGCAGCGCGAGCATCCCGGCGCCGATCAGCAGCATCGAGCTGGAGGCGGGCTCGGGCACGAACTCGTAGACGAGGTTCTTGCCGTACCGGTTCTCCTCCACGATGATGAGGTAGCTGCCGTCTTCACGGCGCATGCCGTTGATGGCGTAGGGCAGGTCGAGGGCACCGGACTCGTGGTGCACCTCCTCGCCCGGGTAGAGGTATTGCACGAACGCGCCCGTGTCCGCGTCATAGACCAGCAGCTCGCCGAAACGGTCGCCCGGCCGACCGCCGGTGTCCCAGAGCGGACCCTTGGCGCCCATCCCGACGAAAACGAAGTCATCGACCACCGTGAAGGTGAACGGGTAGATGTTGTTCTCCCAGAAGTCGTCGCTGCGATCGTAGGGCGGCTCGATCACGAAGCGCTGCTCGCGCTCGCCGCTGGCCCAGCCGTCGTAGCGGATGATCTTCTGCATCCCCGGAAACTGGCCATCGCCGGCGAGGTACATCACATCCTCGTCAGCCTTGTATTCCAGTCGCGTCACGTCGTGAAAGGCATCGGGGATCGGCTCACGCTCAAGCTCGGCGATGTCGTACGTCAGGCTTCCATGCTCGTCCACGCCCTGGTTGGGCAGGCGGAGGATCTGGCGATGGGCGATCCAGATGTCGCCGCGATCGTCCACGTGCAGGCCGCGAATGAACGCATAGCCAATGTCGAAAGTGTCGAACTCGTCGGCGTGGACCTGTCCGTCGCCGGCCTGGTCGGTCCAGATCCACCGGCGGTTGGCGTGCGCCCCGGCGTCCCACTGCGGCCGACGATCCATCGCCCAGACGTACTTGTCCCACTGGCCGTCCCAGTCCACGGCGATCTTCATCATGGGCACGGCGATGTTGCCCTCGAAGCGATAGCCGACGAGGAATTCGCTGTACATGTTGGTCTTGAACATGTACGTCCGGCCGT
Source organism: Phycisphaeraceae bacterium (assembly GCA_007119405.1). The sequence goes on along the minus strand of SKPT01000205.1, from coordinate 4,019 downwards.
CGATCTCGCGCATCCACGTCGTCTCCAGCGCTTCGTGGACGCGCGGGTCGTCGGGGTAGCTGAACGGGTTGAGCGTGCTGGCCAGGTAGCTCCAGCTTTCGCCCGGCGGCTGGTCGTAGTCCATGGCGAAGCGGGCGGAGTTGTTGTGGATGATCCGGCCGTCCGTGCCGGGGGCGAAGTCGGCGGCCTGGGTGAAGAAGACGCCGAGCAGTTGCCACTTCATCTCGCCGTCGGGCGTGTAGGCGCGCAGGTCCGTGCCGCCCATCCAGTGGTAGCCGTTGTTGGCGACGTAGAGGTTGCCCTGGGCGTCGACGCCCATGCCGCGCACGCCGTAGAGCCGGTCGTCGCCCATGGCGCCGGGCTCGTCACCGGCGAAGATGCCGCCGTACTCGCCAAAGGTGTCGACCTTGACCGGCTGCTCGCCGGTGGTGTCGTAGTAGAGGATCTGCTGCCGTGGCCCGTGGTCGAAGACCATCAGGCGGTTGTCGTTGTCCACCGCCAGCGCCACCGGATCGACCACGTCGCTGATTTCGTGGCCGGCGCTGGAGCGGATGACGGGGCGGGCGTCGAGGGCCTGCGGCGGCGGATCGGAATGGCCGTCGCGGAAGAAGCGGCCCCAGACGCTCTCGATCTCCCATGTCACGCCGTCATGGTCGACGATGGTGAACGGGTCGATCTGCTGGCCGCGTTGGGGATCGTTGCCGATGACGTCGCCATCCTTGTACACGCCGTAGCGTCGCCCCGCCTCGTCCCAGTGGCTGGTGGTGTAGATCGTGCCGTCGGCATCGACCTCGATGCCCAGCACATAGTTCTGCACCCAGCGATCACCGCGGGCGAACGTGTCGCCCACCCAATGGGTGGTCCAGTCGAACACCGGCTCGGGAGCCTCGGCCTGTGCGGCACCGGCTACGAAAACAGCCGCCACCACCGCCGTAACAGCCGATCTGTGCTTCGCCATCATCTCACTCCCTGCTGCGAATCAGCCACGGCCGCGTCTGCCATCGCTGCACATCAAAGGTCAACTCGCCGCGACCATCTTCCACCGGGAATGTGACGCTCTGGCCATCGATCAGGTCGCGGGCTTCGTACGTTCCGTCGGGCAGGTCCGCGAGGCGGATGGTCGCCTCGCCGGCTTCGTCGCCGGTGTGGCTGGCGACGACGATCAACTCATCGTTCTGATCGAAAAAGCCGAAGCCCGTCATGTTCGGGCCGAACGCCAGCGGACGATCCGGCAGGTCGTCGGGGCTGACGATCGGCGCGAGGCTGGTCAGGCGATCGCGCTCTGCTTCGGTAAGCAGCTCCGGCTCAAAGACAATCCACCCCGTCGGGGCATGGGCATCGTTCAGGGCGTCGAGCGCGGCGTCGGAGACGTAGTAGCCCACCGCGGCGCCGGCGCTGCGCAGCTCGGCCATGCGGTTGGCGACGTTGTACTCCTCCTGTCGCTCTTCCATGCGCCGTTCGCTGGGCACGGAGTAGTAGCCGGCGAGCCCGAACGGCCGGGTGGGGCGATGCTCGTGAATGAGGTGGAAGCTGTCGGGCTGCGCGTCATCCTTGTCCCAGTAATGCCGCATGAAGAACTGGGCCCCGCGCCGCACCTCGCCCTGGCGCGTGGCGATGTGCGTCCAGCCGACCTCCAGCCAATGGTGATCGAGGAAGCGCCGGCCGCGCTCCTCCTGCTCATCCTCGTCGAGCTCCGGCCATGTGTTGGCCACCGCGGCCCAGAAGGCGTAGTGGTCGGCGCTCATCTGCGCGCCGACGACGAAGTCGGGCTCGCGGGCGGCGAAGCTGCCGAAGATGGCCGACGTCGTGCCCTCGGGGCGGATGTTGCGCAGCCCGTCGCTTTGCAGCTCGATCCGCGACCAGATCTGCTCGCGCGGCACGTGCTCGAGCAGCAGGCGGAAGTCCGTGCCCTGATAGCGGCGCCGGCTGGGCGTGCGGTGCGTCTGGAAGCCGACCATCGCCTGTTCGCCGGTGTGAGCCTCGATCTCGCGCACCAGCGCGGCGTAGTAGCGGCCATAGGCGTGGGCCCAGAAGTCGTTCCACGTCGGCAGGTGGTGGTCGCGGATGTAGCGGGCGCGCTCGGCGTCGTCGGCGTCGGGCAGCTCGAGGCCGGCCCAGTCGGCGAAGGCCGCGACGATGCGCCGGTGGTAGTCGATCACACGCGTGCTGTCGTAGGGGATGCCTTCGAGGAAGTCGGCGGCGATCACGCCGGTGACGCCGGTCTCACCGGCCGTGATGCCGATGCGCCGGGCCAGCCAGTCGCCATAGGTGGCGTTGTCGATGCCTTCCGGCCAGTCCTGCTCGTCCAGAGGCATGGGCGGGCTGATGTGGCCGAAGTCCGGGTTCCACGGCTCGCCGTCGACGGTGCGGGCGAAAAGGTGACGCCGGGCCTCGTACCACTGGCCATATTCCCGCCACCCCGGCTCCTCGGCGCGGTCCCCGCCGGGGCGCGCATCGGCGAATGTGCCCGTCCAGTGCACGAGCTCGAAGAACGGATGGTGCCCCGTCGCGGCGATTTGCTCCGCGGCGCCGCGCGCCTCGCCATGGCCGGCTTCGCGGTAGAACAGGACGTCCGGCCACTCGCCCACACCGCGATGGAGCATGAAGTCCTTGAGGAACGGCGGGCGCTCGGGGTTGGGCAGCACCGCCGGGTCGCGCTCGGCCCCGACGGGAGGCGTCCATGCCAGCGTCATGCCCAGCGCCAAGACCACCGCGACGCTGGCCCGCCACCGGACATCGGCTGACGATGAGCTCCACCGGCTGATCGAGGGGCTCGGGACCATTTCAATTTTCCGCAAATGACCTCTTGGAATAAGCCGACCGGCTTGCCCGCCGGCGTCCGACGCGGCCCGGCTCCGCACAATCGCGGCGCGATTCTACCAGCGCGCCCGAGGTGGCTCAATACCAAAATGTACCGAACCACCAAATTTGCAGATGATAAACTGTGGCCAGCTTTCCCAGGCGCGTTGGCGGGGCCGCGCCGCCGGCAGAGGGCTCCCGATCATGTCGTTGCGCGCCATCGTGCTGGGGTTCGCCGCCGGGCTGGCCATCTCCAGCTTCACGTTCTTCAACGACATGGTGATGGGACAGACCCGCTTTATCGGCAGCGCCCTGCCCATCAGCGTCTTCGGCGGCGTCACGCTCTGGGTCCTGGTCATCAACCCGATGCTCGGGGCGTGGAGCAGGCGCGCCGCGCTCGCCCCGCCGGAGATCGCCCTGGTCGCCGCCTTGGCGCTGGCCGCCTGCTCCTTCCCCGGGCAGGGCTTTTTTCAATATTTCACCATTGCCGTCGGCCTGCCGGGCCAGCAGGCGCCGGGCCGGACGAACTGGCAGGCCACCCACGTGATGAGTTACCTGCCCGGTGGCTCGGCCGAGCTCGGCCACGGCCACGTCACGGATTGGCCGGCCCTGCTCGAGCACGTCCGCCAGCGGCGGGACGCCGGCGACGACAGCGTCGCGGCTCGCCTCTGGTCCGTGCTTGAGCCGGACGAGCGCTCGCTCTGGCGGCGCGCGTGGGAGGCGGACGGCCTGGATCATGCCGATCGCCACAATCTGCTGCGCTCGCTCAACGCGGCCTTGGGCCGGGCGGACTTCGCCCCCGGCGGCGACGCCATCGGGACCGAGCACAGGCGGGTGGCCCACGGCCGGGCGTGGCTGGTGGATCGCCTGCCCGAGCTGATCCGTCCCCCGCCGCGGGGCATCACGCCCGTGCTGGCCGGCGGGCGGTATGACGAGCACGTCGTCGGGTCGCTGCACGCGGGGCTGCACACCGGGCGCGTGCTGCCGGTGCGCGAGGTGCCCTGGCGGAGCTGGGCCGGGCCGGCAGTCGTCTGGCTCGGCGGGACGCTGATGCTGAGCCTGGCGGCGGTGGCCATGGCGGTGATCGTGCATCCACAGTGGTCGCGCCGGGAGATGCTGGCGTTTCCCATCCCGCGCTTCCTCGAAGTGTTGACGCGACGCGAGCCCGGGCAACTGCTGCCGGCGACGATGCGGTCGCGCCTGTTCTGGGGCGGGTTCGC